>CAZHID010000001.1:0-12631 GCA_964532445.1 uncultured Planctomycetia bacterium
GCACCGGGTCGGTGGACTTGAGCCCCCCTTGCGTGGGCAGCATGTGCCACGCGGTAAAAAAACCCTGCGGGGAAGCCGCCCATTCCTCGAACGATAATTTTTCGCTCACCTTGAGCACGCGCCGCGCGGCGACGACGATCTTCGAGCAGTACGTGCCGTCGACCTGCAGGCCCAGAAGATGGTACGCGTCGCAGAGCGAGTCCCAGTTGCCGGTGCACTTTTCGCAGACGCCGCAGCCCATGCCGGGAGATAAGATCACGCGGTCGCCGGGCTTCACGTTCGTGACACCGGAGCCGACCGCCGCGACCACACCCGCGCCATCGGACCCCGGGATACGCGGCAGCGGCAGCTTCACGCCCGGCAGGCCGTTGCGGACCCAGATATCGAGGTGGTTGAGTCCCGCGGCCTTGAGGTCCACGAGCACTTCGCCCAAGCCGGGCTGGGGGTCCGGCAGTTCGACGATTTTCAGGACGTCGGGGCTGTCCCCGTGATGGTCGAACCGGACGGCTTTCATGCGTTGCGCAGGAACTCGATGAAGAGCCGCACGCCGAACCCGGTCGAACCGACCGTGTTGTACTCGCGCGTCGCCTGGCCCCACGCGGAACCCGCGATATCGAGATGCGCCCACTTGGAGTGGCCGCCGAAATGCTTGAGGAACATGCCCGCGGTGATCGTGCCGGCCTGACGGCGTGAGATGTTCTGGATATCGCCGTAAGTCCCCTTGATGAAGTCCTCGTACTCGTCCCACAGCGGCAGTTCCCAGAGACGCTCGCCCGCCTTTTCGCCGGCGGCGCGGAGTTTGGAAGCGAGTTCCGGGTCGTTGGACATGAGGCCGGAGGCCACGCTGTCGAAGAACGCGGAGCACGCGCCCGTGAGGGTCGCGATGTCGATGAGGTAGCGCGGCTTGAAGCGCTCGGCGTAGGCAAGAGCGTCCGCGAGGATCAGACGGCCCTCGGCGTCGGTGTTGAGCACCTCGATGGTCTTGCCGTTGGAGATCCGGATCACGTCGCCGGGGCGCTGGGCGGCGCCGTCGGGCATGTTCGCGGCGAGCGGCGTGATGCCGATGACGCGGACCGGGAGCTTGAGCTTGGCGGCGGTGATGACCGCGCCGACGACCGCGGCGGAGCCGGCCATATCGAACTTCATTTCGTCCATGGACTTGCCGGGCTTGAGCGAAATGCCGCCCGTGTCGAACGTGACGCCCTTGCCGACGAGCACGATCGGGGCCTTGTCGGAAGCGCCCTTGGACGCGGCGCCTTTGGACGCCGCGGACTTGGGCGTGTAATCGAGGATGACCAGGCGCGGCTTGCGCTCGGAGCCCTTGCCGACGTTCCAGATCCCGCCCATGCCGAGCGCCTGGATCTTTTTCTCGTCAAAGACCTGGCAGGTGACGCCGGTGCCGGCGCAAGCCTTGCGGATGCGCTCGGCGTAGGCCGCGGGAAAAATGACGTTCGGCGGCTCGTTCGCGAAGTCACGCGCGAGGATCACGCCCTCGGCGATCGCCTCCGCGGTGCGGAGCGCATCAGAAGCGGCGGAGGCGTCGGCCTTCTCGGCGAGGACGAACTCGACCTTGCGGACCGCGGGGTAGGAATTCTTCTTCTTGGAAAAATAACGGTCGAACTTGTAATCGGCGAGACGGATCCCTTCGAAGAACGCCTGCACGCCGTCCTTGCCGGCCGCCGCGAACACTTCCTCGCCGTCCACGCGGACCGAAGCCCATTTCTCGGCTTTGGCTTTCTTGAACACCTGACCGCCCAGCCTGCGCGCGGACTCCGTGTTGAACTTTTCGCGTTTGCCGAGGCCGACGATCCAAAGGACCTCGCAGGACGGCGCGACTTCGGGCCTCAACGAAAGGGTCTCGCCCTTGCCGCCCTTGAACTCCTTTTCGAGCAATTTTTTGGAAACGGCCTTGGACTCCACGCCCGAAAAAAGCACCGACGCGACCGGAAGTCCCTTATCCCCTTCGAACACCCCGATGACGACCGCCTCGACCCTGCCGGCCGGCTTCGAACCGCTCATGATGCTGATCTGCATGCGTTTCTCCCTCGTGTTTTTTTAAAAATATTAACCGGCTTAAAACTATCCGGCCGGGTCCAGGTCCACGAGCAGCGGCAGGAGCTCGCCGTCCTCCTTGAACCCCAGCTTCTTCAAGAACCGCGCCTGAATTTCTTTTTCGGTGGTGTCGCAGGCCGTGTCGTCCGTGGACGCGCAGGGCACCTGACCGCCCGCCATCATGTCGTGCCCGCCGGCGGTGCCGAGGCTGCCGACGACCTGTCTCAGGAACCGCCCCGCGTCGCCGTGCGGCCGCGTCGTGCGGACCGATACCAGGATCCGGTTCTTATAGCGGCCGGTGACCAATGACCAGCTGATCCTCTCGCACTTGAGGAGAAGGTCCGCGACGATGGGGACGAAGTCGGGCACGCTGATCTCGCCGAGATTCGATACGATCGCGTGCTTGTAGACCTCGGCCTGGTGCAGGCCGCGGCTCAGCGTCTTGAAGTAATCGCGCGGCAGCTTGGGGTTCTCGATCTGTGAAAGGATCTTTTTGTTCGCGTGGGCGAAGAGCGCCGAATAGACGGCGGTGTCGCGCGGGGTCGCGCCGCGGCCAAGGTGCTGGGTCTCGGAGCTGATGCCGTAGCAAAGCGCGGTCGCCACCTGGGACGTGATCTCGAGGCCCGACGCGAGCAGGTACTCGGCGAGGATCGTGGCCGTCGCGCCGGACTCGACCTGGAGATCTATGAACGGCGACTTGGTCGTCTTGCGCAGCGGATGGTGGTCGATCACGATCGCGGGCTTCACGCCTTTGGGCAGCGTGACATTGCCGGTGAGCGGCTGGGAGTCCACGAGCGCGACGGCGTCGCCGGAACGGATGTCTTTCTTACCCAAGGGACGGATCTTGATCTTAAGGAGACGGATCATCTCCCGGTTCTCGGCGCGGCCGATGATGCCGCTGTAGCGCATCGTCACCGGGATCTGACAGAGTTGTCCCACCAGTGTCTGGAGGGTCAGGGCGCAGCTGATCGTGTCGGGGTCGGGGTTGTCATGCGTGAGAACGACCAGGCGTTTGGCGCCTTCGAGCGTCTTTTTGAGATCTTCGATCTTCTGAAGCACTTCCTGGACGTTTTCCAAAGGGATCTCCTAGTCCTCGATCGGTTGGCGGCCTTCGTAGCCGCCGCTCAGAGGGTGCCAGAACCGGACGCCTGTCTCGCCCTCACGCCAGCACAGGTACACGAGCTCGCGTTCGCGCTCCGAATAAAAATCCACCAGCCCCGGGTCGATGCTCTTGAGCTCGCACCCTTCCTCTTCGAAGAATTTGAGAGCTCTTTCGAACGTCTTTTCGAGGCGGTGGATCGTGTCCTTGAGACCGTCCATCGTTTCGCGCGCCTTCTGAGCCTCCTCCCCCGCGGTTCCGTGCGAGGTGATCTCCTCGACGTCGTGGAGGTCCTTGGCCTTGATGATGCCGTCCCTCATCCGTCTCAGCTCCGGCAGAAGCGCCGTGAGCTTGGGGACCAGCGCATCGGCTTCGGCGACCGTGAACACGCGGACGTCGGACATGCCGTTCAGCCGCGTTCCGCGCCGTTGGTCCGCACGCGGCTAGTACCGCGGGACCGAAGCATCGACGTCCTCGCTCCAGGCGTCAATGCCGCCGTCGAGGTTCTTGAGTTTGGTGAAGCCCTTGGTCTTGAGCAGCTGGATCGCCCGGCGCGACCGCCCGCCGTGATGGCAGTGGACGATCATCTCCTTGGACGGGTCAAGCTGTGAGAAGAATTCCGGCAGCTGGCCCAGCGGGATGAGCTTGGCGCCCGGGATCCGGCAGATCTTGAATTCCGTTTCCTCGCGCACGTCGAGCAGCGTGAAGTCGGCTTTGCGGTCGACCATGGCCTTGAGCTCGAGGGCCGTGATGCCCTGGATCGCGTCGGATCCGGACCCGGCGGCGCCATGCGCCGCGGGAGATTCCTGACCGCGGCCGACGCCGCAGAACTGATCGTAGTCGATGAGCTCCGTGATCGTGGGTTTGTCGCTGCAGACGAGACAGTCCGGGTTCTTGCGGAACTTCACCTGACGGAACGTCATACCCATCGTGTCGGCGAGCAGGAGGCGGCCGATGAGCAGCTCCCCTTTACCGAGGATGATCTTGATCGCCTCGGTGGCCTGGATCACGCCGATGAGTCCCGGCAGGATGCCGAGCACGCCGCCTTCGGCGCAGCTGGGCGCGAGGTCGGGAGGAGGCGGTTCGGCGAAGAGGCAGCGGTAGCAGGGCCCCTTGCCCGGCCAGAACACGGTCGACTGGCCCTCGAAGCGGTAGATCGAGCCGTAGACGAACGGCTTCTTGGCGAACACGCACGCGTCGTTCACGAGGTACCGCGTCTGGAAATTGTCCGTGCCGTCGATGATGAAGTCGTAGTCCTTGAGGATCCGGGTGATGTTCTCGCGGGTCAGCCGTTCCTTGATGGGGACGACCTTCACGTTCGGGTTGATGTCGCGGATCGAGTCCGCGGCCGAGTCCACCTTGTGGCGGCCGACATCCTTGGTGCCGTGCGCGACCTGACGCTGCAGGTTCGAAAAGTCGACCACGTCGTCGTCGACGATGCCGAGCGTGCCGACGCCGGCGGCGGCGAGGTAGAGCGCCAGAGGCGAACCGAGCCCGCCCGCGCCGATCATGAGGATCTTGGCGGCCTTGAGCTTTTCCTGCCCTTCAACGCCGACTTCCGGCAGGATCAGGTGGCGGCTGTAACGCTGGATCTCTTCTTGGGTGAGTGCCATATTTTTCTCCTAAAAATTGAAGGGATATTATACCGCCAAAAGGACGTCGTCGCCGTCGAGCTTGAGCTTGTAGGACTTGATGCGGTCCTGGGGCACGGTCCCGCAGGAACCGGTGCGCACGTCGAACTCCCAGGCGTGCCAGGGACAGGTCACCGTGTACTTGTCCAGGTACCCCTCGCCCAGCGGGGCCCCCTGGTGCGGGCAGGTGTTGTCCACCGCGTACAACTCGCCTTCCTTGACCTTGAAGATCGCCACTTTGCGATCACCGAACTCGACCACCTTCGCCCCGCCGACCGGGATCTCGGAGGCCTTGGCTACCTTTTGCACGGGCCTTTTCTTTCCGCGTCCGTCGCGGCGGACGGGGCGCCCGGGAGCCGGGCCAGCCGGAAGTCGGCGGCGCCGGACTTGGCGATCTGATAAAGGGTGGAGCGTTCGCGCAGACCCGCGACGATCCGTACGACCTCGTCGGCGACGAAGTCGGCCTCGGGGAGCGTGTTGAACCGGCCCAGACCGAAGCGGATGGAGGCGTGCACCAGGTCCGCCGGCAAGCCGATCGCCTTCAGCACATGCGACACCTCCAGGTTCGCGCCCGAACAGGCGGACGACGAGGAGAGCGCGATGGAATCGAAGCTTTTGAGGAGCGATTCGCCCTCGATGTAGGCGAAGCTCAGATTCAGGTTGTTCGGCAGCCGGAGAGCGGGGTCGGCCGGACCGTTGGACCGCACGTCATCGATGCGCGACCGGATCGAAGCCAGCAGGTGATCGCGGATGCCGGCGATGCGGACCGCATCTTGGGCGCGCTCGACGCGCGCGATCTCGGCCGCGCGGCCGAATCCCGCGATGCCGGGAACGTTGAGTGTACCGGGCCTCAAACCCTCTTCATGACCGCCGCCGTTCATGAGCGGCTCGAGCCGCACGTGCGGGTGGTCGCGGCGGACGAACAGCGCGCCCACACCCTTGGGTCCGTACAGCTTGTGCGCGGACAGGGACAGGAGATCGATGTCGTCCTCGCGCACGTCGATCTCAAGCCACGCGGCGGCCTGGGTCGCGTCCGTATGGAACAGGATCCCGCGGGAACGGGCCAGCCGCCCGATCTCGCGCACCGGTTGAACGGTGCCGATCTCGTTGTTGGCGGTCATGATCGAAATGAGCGCGGTCGTGGGGCGGATCGCGGCCTCGCCGTCAGCGGGCCGGACACGTCCTTCGCTGTCCACCGGCAGGAAGGTGACCTCAAAGCCCTCGGCCGCGAGCGCTTCGGCGGTCTCGATGACCGAAGCGTGCTCAGTGACACAGGTGATGAGATGGTCCCCCTTGGCCCGGAGCAGGCGCATCACGCCTTTGAGCGCGAGGTTATTGGATTCGGTGGCGCCGGCGGTAAAAATGATCTCCTCGGGGAGCGCGCCGATGAGCGCGGCGACCTGGGCACGGGCCTCATCGACGATGCGGCGGGCGCGGCGGCCGAAAAGATGGTGCGGGCTCGACGCGTTGCCGAAGTCCTCGCGCAGCGCGGGCAGCATCGTGTCGAGGACGCGCGGGTCCACCGGAGTGGTCGCGTGATGGTCCATGTAGATCGGGAGTTTGATCAAGGAATCAGGCGGAAAAGGAGATCCCGCAACCGCAGCTGCCCGTGGCATTGGGATTGCGGAACTGGAAACCGCCGCCCACGAGCTCGTTGGAAAAATCGATCTCGATGCCGGCGAGGTAGACGAAGCTTTTCTGGTCCGTGACGATGCGCGTATCGCCCTCGCCGAAGGTCTTGTCCCACTCGCCGGCCTTGTTGTCGAGCTCGACGTTGTAGGACATCCCGGAGCAACCGCCGCCCTTCACGCCGACCCGCATGAAATACCCCGGCTCCCCCTTCTGCTGAAGGAGCTTGAGGAGCTGGGTCTTGGCGTTCTCGGTGAGTGTGATCATTTTTTCCGGAAGGTCCGGGTCCTGACGTTATTCGTAAACTTCTTCTTCGGAGACTACGTTGCCCTCGCTGTCGTACTTGCGGATGATCTTTTTCTTAGGCGCGGCCTGCTGATAACCCTGCTGCGGATAGGCTCCCTGCTGCTGGTAGTACTGGGGCTGCTGCTGATAATAAACGGGCTGGGGCTGAGCGTACTGCGGTTGGCTGGGCGTGGTGAGCGTGTCGAGCAGAGCGCCGCCGATCACGTTCGTGCCGGCGCCGATAAGCGCGCCCGTACCGGCCTTGCCGCCTGAAGCCGACGCGGCGATCGCGCCGGTGCCGGCGCCGAGCAGACCCGACTTGAGGATCTTTTTGTTGGGATCTTCGGCGGGCTGTTGGTAGACCGGCTGCTGATAGTAAACGGGCTGGCGGTTGTCGTAGACCGGCTGCTGAGCGTATTGGACGGGCTGCTGCTGATACACCGGCTGCTGAGCGTACTGAGGTTGGGCGTACTGAGGCTGGGCCGGCTGGCTCGGCGTGGTGAGCATGTCGAGCAGCGCGCCGCCGACGACGTTCGTTCCGGCGCCGATGAGCGCGCCTTTGCCCGCGTCGCCGCCTGAAGCGCCGGACGCGATCGCGCCGGTGCCGGCGCCGAGCAGACCTGACTTAAGGATCTTCTTGTTGGGATCTTCGTTGCCGTAGGGATCCGTTCCGCCGGCCATCGCGATCCCCGCGAAGAGGAAGCCGGACACCAACACGGACGCGACCATGACCTTATGCGAACTTCTGAGACTGCGCATTCGAATCACCGTTTCCTTTCAGGATCCCGATGGACGGGGGTTAAAAAGAGTGTATTTGGCGTTCATTATATCACACGAGCGGCAGGGGCGAGAGGGGGCTTAGCGGACGTAGATCAGCAGCTCCAGGCGGTCGTCCCCGGGGACGGGGCGGCGTTCCTGGAGCTGGAAATGGGCCGGGATCGGCGGGTAAAAAGCATCTCCCTGGTAGCTCCCCGGGATCCGGGTCAGGTAAATGCCGTCCGCCTGATCAAGCGTCTGCGCGTATAGTTCAGCGCCGCCCATCACAAAGGCGATCGGTGTCTTCACCGCCTCCAAAGCTTTGTTAATGGACGAAAAAAACTGTAATTCGGTGCCGGCGGGAAGGTCCCGCTGGACCACATCCTGTTGGCAAACGGTCGCCGCGGACCGGGTGAGCACAAAGTTCGCCCGGCCCGGCAGAGGCTTGCCGATGCTCTCGTAGGTCTTGCGGCCCATGATCAGGGTGTGTCCGAGCGTGAGCGACTTGAAGTTCTTGAGGTCCGCGCTGAAATGCCACGGCAGCTTGTTGTCTTTGCCGATCACGCGGTTCTCGGCCATGCCGACGATGTGGTAGAGCTTCATCCGCAGGCTCGTCTTAAAGGATCGGGTTAAACAGCGACCGGAGCCTTGATCGCCGGGTGGGGGTCGTAACCGAGGATCTCGATGTCCTCGTACTTGAAGCCGAAGATATCTTTGACGGCCGGGTTGAGCTTGAGCGCCGGCAGCGCGCGGAAGTCGCGGCTGAGCTGCTCCTTCACCTGCTCCATGTGGTTCAAATAGATATGCAGGTCTCCGAAGGTGTGGACGAAGTCGCCGGGCTTGAGTCCCGCCACCTGAGCGACCATGTGGGTGAGCAGCGCGTAGGAAGCGATATTGAACGGGACACCGAGAAAAGCGTCCGCGCTCCGCTGATAAAGCTGGCAGGAAAGCCTCCCCTCCTGCACGTAGAACTGAAAGATCGTGTGACAGGGCGGTAGGGCCATGTTTTTTACTTCGCAGGGATTCCAGGCGCTCACGATGAGGCGGCGGGAGTCAGGATTGCGCTTGATCTCCTCGACGACGTCGCGGATCTGATCCACACCTCCGAAGTCACGCCACTGCTTGGAATAGATGGGACCCAGGTCTCCGTTGGCGTCCGCCCACTCGTCCCAGATCGTCACGCCGTTATCCTTTAAATACTTGATGTTCGTGTCCCCTTTGAGGAACCAAAGGAGCTCGTGAACAATGGACTTGAGGTGGATCTTCTTGGTCGTCATCGCCGGGAACCCTTCGGCGAGATCGAAGCGCATCTGGTAACCGAATGCGCTGATCGTGCCGGTGCCGGTGCGGTCGGACTTTTCCTTGCCGTGGGTCAGGACGTGACGGAGCAGGTCGTGGTATTGGCGCATAAGGGCCATTCTAACATGACAGCGTCCGCCCGAGACAACCCGCGCTTAAGCGGAGCGTTCGGACATGCGCGCGGCCGTGGCGGCGGCGCGGACGAGCTCGCCAAGCGGGATACGCAGAAGCGGCGGCAGGGCGAGCCGGTGAAGCAGCGAGAGACTGAATTTTCCGCTCATCAGGCCGCGGACGTCCTCCAGCGAGAAATCGGTCAGCCCCGTGCGCTTTTTGAAAAGATCGAACATCTTTTCCGCGGAAGCGTCGGGCCTCGAGAGATAAAAAGCGGCGTCGAACCAGAGTTCGACCGCGGGAAGACCGATCTTCCCGGCGACCGCCTTACCGATCGGCTTAACGGGGAGCGGGCGCGCGGCGTCCTTCAGTGAGACTGGAACTCCGATGCGGCCCGGCTCAAGCGTCCGATAAACCTCAGGAAGCGTGTCCTCCTCATCAAAGAACATCCCTTGAGCCGGCGTGCCGGCGGCCGCGGCAAAAAAGATGCCGCGAAGCGCCTTCGGACCCGTGATCCGGATCACCGCGTTGCCCCCCGCCCGTTTGCGGGCCCGTTCCGCGGCGGCGGCGATCATCGGCACCAAGGTTCCGAACGTGCCGTTGTCGAGGTCCTTAAAAATATGGAGGTCCAACACCGCCGCGTGATGCGGTGTTTTATTCGCGGCGGCCCACAACGCGTCCGCGTCGCGCCGGGCATCGGCGATGGCCAGGGTCAGAAGTGATGCTGTTGACGGTTCGATGGAGATCGCCGCCCGGCGCGGGACAAAATGCGGGTACGCCTTGGCGGCGATCCGGAACTCGTCCGACTGGGGCAGATAGCTCCCGAACTCGATCGGCACCTCCGGCACCCGCTCATCGAACCGGCGGGCGGCTTCAGCCAGGTTTTCGGCGCCGTCCTGGAACTCCAACCAAGCCCGCAACGCTTCTCCGGCCTTGCCTTTGATCAGCTGATCCGGCCGCAGGCTGAATTGCCGAATGTTAAGAACGCGGATCGCCGCGACCGCCTGGCGCTCCCGATCGGCCGTCAAACCCACGGCCGGCCGGATCAACCCCGCGTCCGGATCCGTGGCGTCATTGGTCGCGGGAACGATCGTCAGATGATTCGCCTTCATGAAGGCTTGAAGCGGGCCGACCCAATCCGGGATCAGCGCATCGGCCGTAAAGGAGGAGGAGGCGCGGGCGCTCATCCGCGCCGCGGCGGCTGAACGGGACGGGAGCGTGACAGCCGGACGGACCCGGCGTCGGCCTTCGGAAACGGTCGTCTCGTAAACACGGACCTTGCCCGGCGCGGTCGGGCGGACTGACAGGACGCGCGTCCGGTTGCCGGTCCACAGCGCGAAGTCCCTGCCGGAGGACGCGGGCAGCGACGCGACGCGGCTGAGATACAGAGCCGCGGCGGGCCGGGCCGCCCAGCTCCTCAACGGGCGGACCCCGGACAGCCGTGCCGCAGAAGCGGTGTCCGCGGCGTCGATCCCTCCGGCGGACCGGATGAGGGCCTGTGCCGAGACCAGGAACGCCTCGGCCAGCTGATAACGAAAATCCCCCTCCCCAGCCTGGGCGTTCCGGTTACGGACCTGGAACAGGATCGGGTCGATCCGCGAGGCGGATGCCTCATGCAGCTGGCTCCATACCTTCATGATGGCATCGTACTTGGGATGCGCCGCCCCGGCCGCACGGATCAGGTGGACCTTCACCAAGGGCCTGAGCACATGATAGGAAAGTTCGCCGTGGAGCGAGTGCAGGGGGGCGCCCAAAGACTCGGACTCCGCGTCGCCGATCAGGAGCATCGCGTCCCCCATCGCGTCGATCAGCTTCCGGAGCCTCTCGAAGCGGAGACGTTCTTCGGGATCTTCGGAGGCCAGGATCTCATGACGCTGAGCCCACTCCCGCATGATCCGCCGCTCGAAGGAGCTCAGGTCGGACGGCTGATCGCTCATCAGGCCGATCAAATGATAAATGCTGCTGTCCCAGACGCCTCCGACAAGCTCCATCACGGTCTGGTCCAGATTGTCGAACGCGTCCAGTACGAAGAACAGATGCTCGTCGGAGACCTCTTCGCTCTTCGTCACGAACGGACGGAGAACCCCTGCGACGGCCCGGTGACGCTCCGACAGTTCATCCAAACGGCCCGCTTCCTCGGCCGCGTCCTCGACCTGCTGCTCCGGCGACTTCACCATCAACGCGGCGGGCGGCAGGAGCACCTGTATCTCCTGGCCGCGGAACCGGCCGTAGGCACGGATCTCTTCGCCGATCTCGACCAGCGCGGTCCGCAGGTCGTTGACCCGTTCAAAGTCCTCTTTTTTCAGACCCGGCATCTTAAGGACGGAGTCCAGGATCCTGGCGGGGTTCTCGATGGACTGAAGGAAGGCCAAAGCCGAATGCAGCGGTTCCCTGACCTCGTCGCTTTCGACGGCGGGCATACTGATCATCACCCTGGCCAGCGCACCGGCGACGGGGCTTACGACGACGGCCTCGAAATGCGCCTGCGCGGCGACGGTGGCGGGATAATCGCGCACCAGGTCCCGGATCCGGGCGCCGATGTCCTTCAGTTTGTCCTGGATGTGACGCGCGTCCTCATAGACGGCGCGCTGCCCGCGCGGCCACTGACCCGGCTTGATCTCGTCCTTCATCGCCTCGACCTTGGCCGCTTCGTACCCGGTCCAAGCTTGCATGACCTGTTCGCGGAAGATCATGATATCCGCCGCGGCCGCCTGATAAGGGGCTTCCGGATGCACACGCACGGCTTGATAAGCGCGGCCCGAAAGGGCCCAGAACGTCGCCAGTTGACGGGCCGTGCCGATCTCCGTCTCGAGCGACCAGTACGGCGTGCCGATGTTGCTCAGGTCGCTGGCCCCGATCCGTTCGATCGTGGATGCGAACTCGTTGCGCAGGAAAGTGCGGGTCATCTCCGGGTCCATCATGTTCCAATCGATGTCGTCCAGACTGAACCCGCCCGACATCCGGGCGCCGGAAGCCGCCGACTTCATCTCGTCGGAGATCAGCCCGGCCGCGAGTCTCCGCGCGCGGCCGTCATCGCCCGGTTTGATCTCATCAAATATGGCGGCGATCTGCTTGGAAGCTTTTTCATCCGCGAGACGGGTCAGAAGCTTGGCCTGCGCGATCTGGGGAGCGGCCATGCTGGAATACAAAGGAACACCGTGACGTCTCAGGTACAGAAGGTACAGCAGGAACTTGTCGGTGCCGGCGATCTCGCCGCAGAACCCGACCTCCAGCTTCCGGCCGGCGGCGGCCGCGGCGGCCACGATCCGGTCGGCGGCGCGCAGGAGCTTGGGCGTCAGGGTGGTAAAAATTTTTTCGTATTGAGGTTCGTCACGGCTGACGCGGTAATCGTGGCCGGCCGTGTCGACCCCGCTCCGCTCGGCTTTCCGGCGAAGGCTCAGCGATTCCATCGAGGCCGTCAGGTCGTTCGTCCCGACGCTCCAGAAGCCGCTCAGCGGATGCTGCGCGAGCGGTTCCAACCCTTCCAGCGCTTCAGCGGTCTCGATCATGAGACCGAACTCGCCAACGGTCCGGCGCTTCTCCTCGTACGGCTGGAGCGCCTTAGGCAGCAGGCTCCATTTGGCCGCCTCACGGCCGGCGGTCCAGTGGAAGATCTCCTCGGCGCGCGGCAGGACGTACCGGGTGAGGTATTCAAGGTCCTCGGCCGTCTTCACGTCGGGGAACATGATCCTGAGCTGCGGGCTCTGGTTGGTGCCGCGCAGATCGAACCGGGCCAGGACGGGATGCGCGTCGCCGTCTATAACGACGC
>CAZHID010000001.1:12664-15551 GCA_964532445.1 uncultured Planctomycetia bacterium
GATCCGCCTTTTGGAGCCGTTCCAGGATCTGATGGTTCTTGTCCCTTTGGATGTCGAGCGTCCGGAAGGTCGCCTTGTTCCGGTGGAGCGCCCCGTCCTTGAGGAGCCGGCGGTACAGGAAGAACCAATGGAGACCCGCCCGCTGGAACTCGGCCTCGGCGGTATGGGACGTGCCGAAGGCGTTCACGATCGCCATCATCGCTTCGAGCTCTTCCTGGTCCCAGACCTCCGTACGCACAAGCCCGACCCCGTCGGCGCCAAGTTCGGCAAGCCCCGAATGCTCCTGCGGCGTCACGTTCGCGAGGATCGGTAGAGGCGAGATCTCCCCCATGTTCCTGACCGCGTGCCGATGGACCCGTTCCGCTTCCAAGGCCGCCCGGTCCACCTGTTCCCGGCGTTCCGGCGCGGGGTTGACGTAGACTTCGGAGGACCCGGTGCCGGACTGCGCCGCGACCGCGACCGTCTGACCGGACCGGACCCGGCGGGCGGCCTTGATCGCGTCGGCGTCCTTGATCAGAACGATCGCGGGAGGGTTTGGCAGCCCGCGGGCGACGATGACCCAGTGCGAGACCATCGTCGCGCTGGTCGTCACGACCGCGCGGATCCGGTGCCCGTGCTGGTTCCAGATCTCCCGGAGGATGTCCTCGGAGAGCACATCGTGGACAAAAAGCACGAGGTGTCCCTCGCTCCCGGAGGTCTGCAGTTGGAAGGCGCTCGCTTCGGAGCCGCGGTCCTTCGCGATCCGCGCCAAGATCTGGGTGACCTCGAGGATCAGTTCGTTGGATTTTTCATAGAACGGCGCGCGCTCGGGCTTGGCCCGCATCTGCGTCCTGAATTTCCTGCGCTGTTTGAAAAGCATTTTGACCAATATGTCCTCGTACACGATCGCGTCGAACCGGCGGTTCTCCCGGATCATCCGTTCGCGCACCGCCGCACCGTCGAGATCGGCGTCGCCGAAATACTGGTCGAGGATCGACTCGACCGACATCTTGAACGCCTCGACGATGTCCCGGCGCTTCACCAGTGATCCCCGATGGATCGCCGACCGGTCGATCAGCTGTTGGATCTCCCTGGCGGCGGCCTTGGCGGAGTGGTATCGCCGGGCGTCGGACCCGAGCGCGCTCACGGCGCGGCCGCCCCGGATATCGGCGGCAAGCTTGTTCTTCCGTTCGAGCTGGTCGGTCTTGATCTTGATCAGGTGGTCCAGTTTCTTGACACCTTGATCGATCGCCTCAAGGATCTGAACATATCGGGTCACGGAACCCTGCAGGATCCTCTTGCCGCGGACGGCCTCGGCCTCGGCCGCCTCCAGACGTGTTTGAGGATCGCTCGAATCGGTCAGGTGCGCGAGATGGAGCGACTGCGCGCGGACCTCGTCCACGAGCAGTTGGCGCAGAGAACGGGCCGCCTCGTTCGCCGCATCGTCATCGGCTTCGACTTCGATGTCGTCCTTGATCTTCCGGATGAGCCGCGCGATCGGGTTCACGGCCCGCTCGCCCCGGCCCCGGGATTCGGTGAACTCGGCAAGGATCTGATCGGAGATATCGGTGAAGTATCCGGCAAGCGCGGCCGTGTCCGTCTCCGAAGCGCCGTTCATCGTCGGGATGGCTTGGAGCACGCCATCGGTGAGCCGTTTGAAGTCGGCCGCGTATGCCCCGATATCCTCCGACGGGATCCGGAACAGGATCCCCTCCGCCGTCTCCGGCTCGTAGATCGCCGCGCTGCCCCACGCCGCGCCGGAAGCGGGACTGTCGCCTTTGAGCTCCGTCTCGGCCGCCATGCGCGCTCCGACGAAGTCGATGTGACTGATCGTCCGGCCCGCGACACGTTCGGGGTTGAACGCGACCTGGTACACATGCGGCGGCAGGAAATTCTCGTCCACCTGCTCCCGGATGCGCGGCTCGTTCTTTGTGGCCCAATCCGCGAGGAATGTCTCGACCTGTTCACGGTAGGACGGGTCTTTGAGCAGGAGAAAAAGAAATCCGCCGGCGCCGGCGCCGACAGGCTTGGCGGCCCGGATCCAGCCGCGTCGGCTAAGTTCGTCCAGGATCCCGCGCATGTCCTGCGTCACAAAGCCCGGCGCCGCGGTCTCGAACTGACCGGCCGCGCGGTTCAGCCAGCCGGCGATCTGCTCGATCGAGATCTGGGAATCGAACGTCGCGGCGGTGTCGAACGCCACCTGGAACTGCTGGAGGTCGGCCTCCGCCTCCGCGGCGGCTTTCATAAAATCCTCATCGCGGCGGAGGTGCCCGCCGATGAGCTGTCTCAGCGTGTGGCTTGAACGGTGCGGGTGCGTCAGGAAGAGCACCCCATGCGTCTCCAGCTGGCGCAGCAGCTCGCGCTGCGCCTTGCCGCTCTTTTTATCCAAAGGGATCATGTTCTTGAGGGTCGTGACGGGCTGATCTTTTTCGATCCGCAGGGCGCGCAATGCCGGTCCGATGTACCCGTCCTGCCATCCGCCGAGGTCCCCGAGGCTCGCTTCCAGGTACATACCGAGCAGCGCGACGTCCTCATGGCTGAACTTGTCCAGAAGCAGCATGTGCTCCAGCAACGCTGATGTCACCAACGCGCCCAAGGTCACACTGCCGCCCATACCGGTCCGCTCCGGGAGGAAAGAATCCACTTCGATGTCGATGTCCCGGCCGTTCGTCCTGAGAAAATCCTCGAGGTCGCTCTGACCGATCAGTTCCATGAGCAGCTTCAGGGCCCCGATCACATACTTGGCGTTCAGGTCTTCCGCGGCTTCGGGGCTGAATGAAGCGTCGTAAACATGCTCGTATTTGCGAATGACCGCATAGCCTTCGGGTGTTTCGGCGTCCTTTCGGAGGATGTCGTAATAGCGGCCGGCAAAACGGATCGCGGGCCGTCCCGGGTTGTGCGCCTGCGG
>CAZHID010000001.1:15561-26262 GCA_964532445.1 uncultured Planctomycetia bacterium
CTGAAGCCGGGAACTTCATTCCCGGCGTGGTCTTTAAGCCTCACCGCTGCGTTCACGACGGATTGTCCGCTGCCGCTGAACACCGGCAGATCCTTGGCGACGCCGCCGTGCATGAGATCGATGCGCGCGTCCGCCGTCCCCTGGGTCACTTCCTCCTGACGCCGCAGATGAGGAACGCCCATCCGGCTGCTGAAGTGCGTGTGCAGCTGCTGCTTGAGGTCGTCACGAAGCAGGTCCACGATCTTTTTCCAGTACAGGTTCGAGACCGCCTCTGAGGAATTCAGATCCTCCGCGTCCGGGAATTGCTGGATGATCTCGAGTCCCGTGCTGTCCATGAACCACGCCGCGGGAAGACCCAGATAATTTTCGCTCAGGTTGTACGCGTCGCGAAGGAACTGGTAGAGCCTGAGACGCGTTTGGAGGTCCAGCGAGCGCCGCGCGAGCAGCTCGACCGATTGCTGCACCGCTCCGCGGACGGCGGGGATCGTACGGTGCGGAAGGATCTGCTGGAGAGGGGTTTCGGTGCTGCGTCCGAGATGATCACGAACGGCTTCCGCCGCGGCCTGCCAATGACGGGAAGCTTCCTCGGCCGATAACGTCAGCTCGATGCCCTCGTTGGCCCCGGGGCCGGGGGCCTGCCAGACAGCGTCGGGATCGATGCCCGGACGCTTGCGCGGGCGGACACCGGGAACGAACCAGACGAAGGTGCCTTCGTACCGGCGCGTGCCCTCCACATACGGCGTGACCTCGACCGAGAGCGTCCATTGGTCGTTGTCCGATCCGGAGGCCTGTACGGGCTCGACCTTCAGAAAGTCCCATCGTCCGCCCGGAAGTCCGCGCCGCAGGAAGAATTGACCGGCAGGACGCTGGCCGTTCGGCATCTTGAATTCCGTTTTAAAAACGGCTGAGGTCGATCCGCCGGAGACCACATCGGGAAGCGCCTTGAGGAAGATCGGGCGGGCGGACGTTTCCGCGGACATGCGCGCGCCGGACGCCGACGGGGCGGGCATACCGAGTTCGGCGGCCACGAGCGCCAAACGCGCGCCGTCCTCGGCGGCCGGGCGCAGGCTCATCGCGGCGGCGGTGGACGGCTCGATGCCGGAGGCTGTACCGGCGGCGGTCCCGGAAGCGGCGGACGACTGGGCGAGCAGAAGCCGCTCATAACGGACATGATCGGTGGGGTGAAGCGTCTGAGGGATCACGGAGACGAAGGAGATCCCCCGCTCACGGAACAGCTTTTTTAAATTCGGCGCGTGATAACCGCCGGCGACGAGCGCCGCTTCCTGTTCGCCGGTCGCCTTCATCCGCGCTTCCAGATTGCGGATGAACGCCTCGTCGCGGCTCCGGGTCAGCGCCGTGATGTCCCACGCCCGTCCGTCCGCGGCGCGGAGCCGCTCCAAACCCTCGGACTCCAGCTTCATGTTCACGAGAGCGCGCAGTGATTCCGCGGCGAACCCCGCCCGGGCGAGCTCGCGGGCGCGGGGGCGGGCCAAACGCGCGTACAAACGGGCCTCCAGTTCCTGCATCGATCGGAGCACCCCGAGCCCATCGAGCGCGGCCAGTTCCTGCGCCGTGCGCAAGTAGGCGGAGAGGTTCGGGTAGCGCCGCATGAGCGCGCGGTGCCCGGGACCCGCGGCGGCGCGGAACGCGCGTGCCCAGGCGGCGGTCTGAGAAGGATGGACCGTCCCGCCGGACCCAAAAAAACGGTCCAGCTCTTCGCGGGCGGCCGGCGGAAGCTCCGCGACCGCGCGGCGCATCTCGTCGGCGGCGCGGTCGGGATGGATGGACTTTTCGCGGCGGCTCACGCGCGCGAAGCCTGGCGCGTCGGAAAGGTCCATGCCCGAAACACCCGCCGTTCTCTCAAGGACTTCGAGATATCCGGCCGCCGAAAGTTCACCCGACGCGAACGAACGGCGGGCGCGGTCCAAAACGAGCAGCGCCGGAGAAAATGTTTTTTCTTTCAAAAAAGCGATCGCGACGTCGACGCGGTCGAGGTACGCGGCGGCGGCTTCGCGTGAAGCGGTCACCGTCCGGTACGCCTCGAGCGCGCGGTTGTAAAGCTCCGGGTCTTCCACGCCCCAAAGCGTCAGTTCGCGGTCCGAAACAAGGTTCACGTATTCCGCGCCCTGCAGCAGACCCTTGTTCACCAGACGGCGCGCGGCGCGGGCGCGCGCGGAGGCGGGCGCGGCGGAGCGGAGCTGCGTCAGCGAATCGTCGCCGGTGCCGGCCTCCAGGAAGATCGTTTTGATCGGGCGCGCGTCGGCGAGCGTCTCGATCACACTGGCCGCGTTGAGCTGCGCCGACCCGTTCGTGTGCGCGTCCTGGATCAGGAAGATCCTGAGGCCGCCCGCGGCCTCATGACGTTCGTCAACGACCGCGACTTCCGGCGCAAAACGCACCAGCGCGGAAGCTGCGTCCGCGCCCGACGGAACGCGCGGGACTTGAAGCGCCGGCGCGGCGGAGGCCGGAATTTCCAGGCAGAGCAGAGCCGCTAGAGTGGCGGCGACGCTTTTTAGGACTGCTTTTTTATAAATATAAGTACTCATTATTCTTCTTATTAAAAGAGCTTCTGAATGCACGCAAAAAACAGCCCCACTTCCCGGGGCTGGTCTTTGTTTTCGAAAAAATCTCCGCTTTAGACGGACGTTGCTGTTTTTTGGCGCATCCTTCTTACAAAACTCACCCATTCACCGACGTCCTTGATGAACAAATAGGACGCCACCTGGTTGTCCAAGAAAAATTCCGCGCCCTGGACCCTCACCAAAAGGTCGGCCGGGGACGCGAACACCGCCTTTCGGTGGAACCAGCCGTCACGCACGGAACGTTCATAGAACAAGCCTTGATCGCTGAAATTGGGCGCCTGCACAAAACGGTCCGCGACCTCGGCGCTCGCCGTCGTGGACGCGTCAGGAAGGGCCGCGTAGAGAGCTTCGACGGGGATGCGCACCGCGACCCCCCAGCGCTGCACCAGGCCCGGCCTGGTGGGCGCCAAACGCAAATGAGAGCCGGTGATGACGCGGCGGGCCGTATTGGCATCCGTGTTCCAGTCCCGATGATCTTCATTGACGTACCAGTTGAAGACCAATTTGCGGGACGGCAGCGGGTCCTTTTCGCTCAGGATGTGGAACTGCGAAAACCGCGCGGTCTTCCGGCCCTGGCCCACCAGGCGGTCCAGCCAGGCGCGGTTGGCCTCGCTCAAATTTTCGAGATCGAGATAGAACTGGATGCGGTCGCCGATGTCGGGACTTTCGGCGAAGGCCGCCAGCTCGGACAGCAGGATCACGATCTCGTCGCGGACCTGGTCCGCGCTCAAATTAGGTTTGCCGTCCAGCGCCTCGGGGAACAGGTCGCCGAGAGGGATGCGGTAATACGCTTCGACCAGGCCTTTTCCGGCGACCGCCCGGATCGAGTCACGCAGATCGTTCTCGCGCGTTCGAAAAGCGGTGAGCGCCTCATCGTCGGCGGTCCAACCCGGCTCCTGGGTCCTGCCCCGGGACTGACGCGATTCGTCGCGAAGGGGTTCCAGCGGGACTTCTTCGGACCCGCCGCCGCGGACCGTGACGCGCACCGTCGCGGGAGTGACGCGGGACGTCTGGAGCACCGCGAACCGCGCGCCTTCGATCTGGATCGGCAGCTGCTCCAGATCGCCGGCGGATCCGGACAAGAAAGCGCTGGCGGCGAAACGCCGGAAGGTTCCGAGCAGGTTCGTCGGGACCGCGGCCGTTGAGACGGGCCGCAGGATGACGGCGGAAGAAGTCCGGGAAAGGGCCGTCAATGCGGCGCCTGCTTCGGCCGGGCGCGCGAGCCGGGCTCCCGAGACAGGACGGCCGCGCAATAGGCCGATCAGGTTGACCCAATCGTCCTGATACGTGGAGTCCTTGAAGAGGCGCTTCCGCGCAGCTTCCAGGTACGCCTGTTCCAATTGATCCGCGGCCAGCAGGAATTGATCTTCGTTCTCATAGGCTTGTTGAGCCTCCCGGAACCGCTCATCCCACCGTTCTCCGGCGGGGAGCTGCGAAGCCGCCTGCGTGATCAGGCGGTTGAAGCCTTCCTCGATATCAGGACGCAGGCCGTCCAGATGCGTCTGCGCGACGGCGCTTGCGGACATCAGGTCCTGGCGCGTGCGGAAATAATCCTCAGTGGTGAATCGAATGTCCACCGCGAACGCCGATCCGTCCTGCAGCGTGATGAGCCCGCGGGCCGTGCCGTTGGCTTTTTTATCGCCCTTTTTTGTGCGGACCAATGTGATGCGGTGAAAAAGTTTTTCCATCGCTCCGTAGCGCGGGGTCGCGCCGGTGATGCTGACCAGCGATAACACACCGGGCGCGTAATCCTGCGGGGTAAGTTTGGGTGACTGGAGAATGCCCCTGGGGGTCCTCAGCTCTTGGACGATGTCGAACTCTTCCTGCCTGGCCTCTTCCCTCGCGCGCACGGCATCATCCGGCGAAGCCAGCTTTTTGGCATCGCCCGGACGGACGCGGCCGTCAGTGTTCGAGGCTGAAAAATTCTTGTCCGTTCCCTTCGCGGAAACGACCGTGTGCACATAGGTCGACGACGCCAGCGTGCGCAGCGCGTGCATGATCAGGATATTCTCGGTGGATCCGCCCCGGCCGATCACGATCCAGTGACGCTCCTCGTGCAGCTCACCCCCGACCGCCGCCAGGATCCTCGGGAAGGGATCGCCGTCGGGAATGGTGATCAGCTTCACGCCGGGATACTGGGCCTTGAATCCGGGCTCGGCCGCTTCGCCGATCATCTGCTGATGCCGCGCCTGCTTATCGCCGGTGCCCAGGATGACGAACGAGACCTTGTTGGGGTCGAATCCGGGTGCCGCTTCTTCGGTGAGGACCTGGAGGATCTCCTTGGGTCCGCTGAACGGCGTCAGCCGGGCTTCGATGCGGCGCATCGTCTCAGGGCTGGCCCCGGGAACGGAAAGCGTCGGACCGCCCATGCGGATCGCCTCGTCGGCGACCAGGAACGGGGTCTGGGGGCCTCCTGGCCGCTGCCAGTTCTTGGGGATCTCGATCAGGCCGATGATGGAAATGCTGTCGCCCGGCAACTTGACCGCGTTCGGGTTGACCAGACCGTTGGTGTTGTCCACGGCGTCGTCCTTCGACGCGTACACGGTGACCCCCTGCTCCTGCAGTTCATGGATGCGCTTCACCATATCGGCGAACGTGTTCTCGGTCTTCACCGCTCCTTTGAAAAAAACCGAGCGCAGCGGCTGGCTCACCGAACCGTCTTTGCGGCCCTCCGCGGCGAACGTCACGATCGCTACGTTGGGGTTGTTGCTCGTGATCGCGAGGTAGGACCGGATGCCCAATTCCACGGCGGCGGCGTCGGCGGCCGTTTTGACGTCGTCACGCTTCCCGAGACCGGTGAAGTTCGCGGCCGCGGCGGCTTCATAGAACGACGCCAACAACGCCGAATAAACGATCTGGTTGGGAACGCCATCGGTCAGGTCCAGATGGCCCACGGCCTTGGCCCGCGCCTTCGCCTGATCGTTCAAGGGTTTGGCGGTGATCCGGGTTATATCGATGCCGAACTCGTGGTCGATGCCCGCGAACTGTTCCTGCGACCCGCGGACCGGTAAAGTGAATCCCTGCTGCTGAAGCTGGGACATCCGCGCGCCGGAGGCGGGAGGAGGAGGGCCGGCCGGGACCGCGCGCTGCGGAAGACGCGCGGCGGACAAGGTCGAAGGTGCGACGGGGATGAAGTTAAAATGCTGCCGGTCGGTCCTCGGACCGATCTTAGGGGCGGTCGGGCCGGTCCACTGCGCCTGGATCCGGTCGTTGATCGGGAGAGTGGTCCCCGGACGGGCAAAAATAAGCCGGTAACCGGTCGTGGCTGTTCCGCTCGATCCATATGTCGTAAAAGATACATACAGCCCGCCACCCGCGGGCGGCGCACCGGGGACGGCCGCGGACGGAGCCACGATCTCAGCGGTCGCCCAATCTTCGGAACCTTCCTCTCTCACGCGGGTGCGGGACCCGTCGGAAGCGCCCCACGGCTGCATGGCTGAGCCGGATAGAATGATCGGGATCACGCCCGGTGCGGCGCTTCCGCCCGCGGCTCCCGACGCGCCGTCGCCGCCGGCAGGCGGTGACGGGATCACGATCCGGATACCGACAAACTGATCGGGGGTGAATTCGTTACGGAGCAAAGCTCTCAGGACCGGACCGCCCTGCGTCCGGTTCATGGACATGACCGCGACCAGGTCACCGTGATAGGTCTGTCCGTTGTCCAACCGGAATTCAGCCTCACCTTGAGGAAGTTCGGCGAGCACATTTGGCCAACGATCCGCCGGGTAACTTCCCCGGTTGACGGACCAGGTGGGGGCCGGATGCCCGTCCGGTCCCATGATAAATTCTTGGACGCTCGCCACTCCGTCGATCGGCCAATCGTGCTGACCTTCCGTGATGATCCTTTCCGTGCCCGCGGCCTGATGCGCCGTCTGTTCGCGGGTGGCGCTGAAGGCCCGGAACGGCCCCCGGATCACACGTCCTTCGGTGAGATGGACCTCGAACGGCTGGCCGGACGACTGGGCCTCCCGGATCAGCCTTTCGATCCGTCTGCCTTCTTCGGCTTCGGACATGCGCGCGGCGGAAACGGTCGGGGCCTCGGGACCCGGAACCGCCTCAGGACCGGCGGCAGGGCCGTTAAGTTCATTGATGATCGCACGCTGCGTGGACATCCGCGCCGCGACCGGCGGTAACATCCAGTTGGAGCCGGCTCCGGAACCGCGGAGCTCCGGACCGAGGAACGCCGCGGGACCGGTTTCTCCCGTCTCGTCGAGCGATTCACGGACCAAACGTTCGTAACGGACCGTGTCCGTTTCGTGCGTCACTTGCGGTAGCACGGAAATATAAGAGACGCCCCGGGCTCTTAAAAGGCGCTTGAGGTTCGGGGTGTGAAAACCGCCGGTGACCACGGCGGCACGGGTCTCCCCCGCCGCGTCCATCCGGCGCAGGATCCGGTCGGCCATCACAGCGTCACGTTGGGAGTTGATCCTATAAAAACTAACGGCCGTTGCTAAAGGAGCCTCGAACGACGGGTCCAGAGTGAGCGTAAAATCAAAATGCTTGTTCAGGTCCGCGAGCCGGCGGTTGGCCCAGGCGGCGGCGAACTCCGGATCATGGGCGGCCGGCTGAGCGGCGAACGCTTCCAAGTCGGCGGGCGATGCCTTGAGATCAGCGATCCGCCGCATCCGGCCGGCGGCCTGCCAGAATATCTCGAGCTCGACCGCGTCGCGCGTCCCGGCCAGCGCGCGCCACACGGAGGCTTCAAAAGATTCGAGCTCCCTGAGGGCGTCAGGCGCGTTCAGGCCGCGGCTCTGTGAGATGTAATCGAAATAGGCATAGAGCGCCGGATACTTGGCGGCCATGTCCGGCTGAGCGGCGTCCAGCTCGCTCCGGAGCGCGGCGAAGAACCCGTCCGTGCCGCGCGCGTCCGATCCGGTGCGCTTGAACGGCGAGTAAGCGGTCTTGAGACCCGCGAGCGAATCACGGCGGTCGGCGGGCAAGCCCTTGATGGCCCGGGCCTCATCCTCACCGGCCTGTTTAAAATCGATCCGGGCTTCGCGTTCCTTAAGGTCCAACAGGGACCGGAGGTTGGGATATCCGGAAAGGTCGAGGCCGTTCGCGCGCGCCGCGTCGGCCAGCGCCGAGAAATAATCGGTCAACGCCAGTTCGCCCGCGCGGTAACGTTCGCGCCGGGCATCGAGCGCCTTGAGTTCCGGCGACCAAAGCTCGACTTTGAGCGTTTCGAGCGTTCTCACAAGACGGTTCAGCCAGTTGGCGGATGCGGAACGTCCGTCCGCGGCCGAACGGAACAATTCCCCCGCCTCGCGGTACAACGCTCCGTCTTCGGTGCCGATGATCCGGAAGCCGTGGTCCGACGTCATGCTGAAATATTCGCTGCCGGACAACAAACCCTTACGCAGGTAGGCTTGACCCACCCGCTCCCGCTCCGCGGCCGGTCCGACCTTGAGCGCGTCCGGCGTCACGTCGCTGTCCGCGGCGGCGCCTTCGGTGAAAAGAGTGCGGATATTTTCGGAAGGAAGGATCTGTTCAAGAGCACGGGCGAGGTTCATCTGGCCCGACTCGTTGGTGTGGGCGTCCTGGATCAGAACGACGAGCTTTCCGCCGGCGGCAGCGTACTGGTCATCGATCAGAGCCACGGCGGGCGGCAATTCAAAACGGACCTGGGGAGCGGAAGGAGTCACGGCCGGCGAGACCGGTACCGCCCAAACGACCCCTTGGGCCGCGAACGTCACCGTCAACGCACCGGACAAAATACGTAAAAAAGCGCCCCGACCCCTTTGTGCCCCCATGGAACTCCTTGGACTTTTCCTTATGCCGCCATCGCCACTTGAGTGATCATCATCCGCATCGTTTGCAGGAGACGTCCGATCGAGATCTTGAGGATCCGGGTCACGCGCTCAAGGTTGCCATTACGGAACTGATCCACATGCTCAGGAAGCGTGAAGAACCGGTTGGCCTCGTCATAGTTCTGTTTGATGCGATCCAGTGTGTTGACATCGCCCTGGATCTCGCCCGATGCGAAGCGCTCGAGAGCGGAAGCGCCATCCCCGAGTTTGACCGCACCGACAGTGTTCAGCGACGCGGCGACCGCGGCGGCTTCGTCTGGGACCGATCCGCTCGTCAGCCTGCCGACCACATGCGCGCCTGCGGCCAATTTGTACTTGGACGGACTCACCGTCTTAACGTCGACGAGAAGTGCTCCGGTCCTGGCCAATTCATCGGCATCCACATCACCTTCGCGGACCAGGTCCAGCCAGCCTTCGCTCTCGTACCGCTTGAGCTCCTTCTCAACCGCAGCCTTCAGCGCAGGCTTTAGGGACTTCGTTACCAGGTGGAGCACGATCCTATTATCTTTCTCATGTGCGAGCTTGTAAACGAGGGCCATCTGCCGCACCCAGGTCGCGAATGCCGCGACTTTGGCCTCGTCGCCGGTGAACCTATCCTGATCGACCGAACTGTCGTCCAGGCTCCGAAGGAAATGCACCGGGACTTCGATCTTGTTGTACAAGAAGGCATCGAGCAGCGCTCGGAGCGACCCGCTGAAGGCCGACATGTCACCGGCCTGCTCATCAAGCACGGCCTTGCGGCCTGCATCGGTATCGAGCGTTGTCAGTGAGCTTAGACCCACTGACACGGATGTCGCGCCTTCGGACAGATCCACCGACTTTCCGCTGAACCGGGCTTTTACGATGGTCAGCTGGGCCGGGCCCTGCTCACCGCGGATAAAAACCATCGGCACGTCGGCCGTCTGATTCGGTGCAAGTGCATTGCTAGCCACATGAGCAAGCGCGTCACGCTCCGGCCCGGTCAGATCTTTGAGATTGCGGGGCTCGACTTCGCCCGCCCACTTCACCCATTTAACGACCTCCGCCGACAAACCTTCCGCCATACGCGCGCCTTCGGCCGTCGGGACATCTTCCGTCAAGCGTGCGCCTTCAGCGGAAACAGTGCCGATCGTCTCGATCTGGACCCGTTCCGATAGCGGCTGGTCTCCAGATCTAACGGTAATACGCACGTTCTCCAAAAGAACCCGGCCGTCTGACGATCGGGGAAGCGTTTCGAGATCCCGGAGGTCCGCTGTCGCGTTCGATTGGTTGGAAATTTCGACCTCACCCTTCATAACCGCGTTGCCCACGACCACAGAAGCCCCGCGAGTCGCCAACTTCAGCTTGATACGGGTCAGATCCCTTGTATCCGAATGACGTCCGAAGGTGTCCGTCCAACTCTGAATTTCGCTCCAATGAGGGTCCTTAAGATCGATGTCCATCTCAGGAGGGGCGGGTATTCCGCCGTTATCGGGCGAGATGGCCTTGTACCGCCAGCGGTTCTGACTGCCCGGCATGATATCCAGCGTATAGAACCCTCCGAACATCTGGAACCAGGCATCGAATCCGGTTTTGACCGGCGTGAATACGACGTCTCTCTCGGCCGCGGTGAAGAAAACGGGAGTGACGATCTTCCTCAATTGCCTGCGGCTGAGAATGTCCCGGATCTTGGCGACGTCGAACCCTTCGCCGCGCTCGTTCGGATGTTCGAAGAACCGGTTCAATGACAGAAGCGCCAGGCCCATGGCCCCTTCGAGCTGAACATGGCTCTTGGAACCGTCTTTGCTGTAGACCAGTTTTTCGATCAAATTGGGACCCGTGATCTCCGACAACTTCTCCCAAGCCTTTTCCCGGGCCTCATCCGGGCCGAACGAACGGCTGTAGTGTTCGACCAAAACATCTTCGAGCTCCGTGAGGATCTCTCCAACCACCGTCTCATTCACGGCCGCGACGTTCGTGTTAAAGGCCTCATGGCCCTTGTCGCCATAGGTCGCCTCATCGTCGTCAAGGCCGATCCTGCTAAAACGGTCCGATTCACCTTCAACACCCGTGGCCTCGGCGGCCTTGGCTTGAGCGAGCTCGACCATTTGACTGGCCTTGACCGCGTCAGGGTCTGACAAACTGGTGCCTTCGATCAACTCCATCCCGAACACGCCTCCCTTGGCGTCGATGGGCGTTCTCTCCGTGACCAGCATCACAACGGGTATGCCTTTCTTCGCCATGCCGCCGATCACCGACCTGGGAACGTTGCCGTTCAATCCGTCGCCGGAAACGACCTCTGTTATCCGAATGGGCTTATTGGCATCCGATGACGCCGTCGTCTCGCCGGACTT
>CAZHID010000001.1:26272-29846 GCA_964532445.1 uncultured Planctomycetia bacterium
CCGCATCGCCTGCCATGCGGCCCGCAGGTTGTAATGTCCCCACTGGCCATGACCTCCGCCGGTGGTGTATTTGCCGCTCGCCTTGTCTTCCACCAGATCCTGCGTCACAACGTCAAAAACGGGGACGTCTCGCGCCACCAGCCATTCGGGCTGAGACGGAATGTCCAAACCGGCTTCTCGCGCCACCTGGCTATAGGTCCTGGGGTTGGCGGCACCCGAAAGAATGTCCGGAAGGTACAATCCCTCTTCCATCATCCTTTGGTAAGAAGGCATGGAATCTTCGCTAACGATCGGAAGGTATCTGATGCTCCGGAAGTGGCCGGCCTCCGCCTCTTCGATGGCGTGAAGCAACTTGAGTTCGGCGATGCTTACCAGCAGCTCCCTGCCATCCCGATCGACGAGAAATCCATCACCGTTCACTCGAATTTCTTCTCCGAACAGCAGGCGGCCGTTCGCGATAGGCTGACCCGCGGCGTTCACCTCACCGGTCCAGGGGATCTGACGGACGATGTCGGTGGCTTTCGCGCCAAAGATGGGTTTGCCGGCCTCATCGTATCGAAGAAGCCCGAGATTTTTGAGAAGAGCTTCACGGGCCACGCCCAAGCCTTTTCCACCGTCCAGGACCTGACGGGTCAGCTCGACTTGCGCCGCGAATTCGTCGTACTCACGCTCATATGCCTGATAATCGGCAAAGTAAGTCATGCCTTGGACGCGGGCCCGCTCCTCCGGAGTGATCATGGAAGTTCCAAAAAACCGCTGACCGATCGCGAGAGGCGCGTCGGGCCTGCCGGATTTGATCTTTTTCCATTTGTCCAAAAATTTGGCGTACAACCCGCCGACATACGAGCTGTCATCACCGTTACGCGGAGCGACCTCAGGCGTCCGGACAAGCGCGGTGTTCCTATGCGGATTTTGATCCGCGTTCAGCCGTGTCAGATCCACACCGCTTTCGTCGAACAGCTCTTTCCACCGGTCCTCTTGTGCGCGCGTCTCTGCTTCAGAAACCGGCTCAACAAGCCTGGCCTGATCGGTCCCAAGCGCGTTGTCGATCTGCTGGATCAACGCGAAAGCGGCTTCTTGACGCTGCTTATACGTCGCGTCGCCCTCTTCATAACGCATCGCGAACGATCCCCTCACAGCGCTGAGAATATTGCGGATCGCATCCGCCTCCGCGCCCGGCTGCTGCGCGAGTTGAAGCAGGGTCTGACCGTAGGCAGGATCGTTCACAAAAGCTTCGAGGAACATCCGCTGATTGCTGAGGTGCGGATTGGCGCTCGCGCCCCAGCGGTTCAGGATATCCAATTCCCGCTGAATGTTGCCGAGGATGCCTCTGAGCTGCGTTATTTCCCTCGAGACAAAACGGAACTCGACGGTATACCCGCGCGTGCCGGCCTCGGCCGACTTCACGATCGTTCCTTCAAGGTAACCGACCGTTTGACCGGTGTCCCGGCTTCTGAGCACCGGGATCGCGAACGGTACCGGTCCCTCCTGGTCCTGATCAAAGGACACCACGCCCCCCGTAGGCAACTGGAACTCACCGGAAGCGGAGGCGTGACGGATGTCCAGATCGATCCGCTCGCCCGTTTGACGCAATTCGACGGTCACGGGTCCGATCGGGGTGGAAGTTTCGTCGAACGACACACGCTGCGAGGAAAGCAGCTTCTCGTAACGGACGGTGATCTCATAATCAAAAAGTCCCTGACCCGTCCTGCGAAGGACGGTCACCAGCGTGCCGATCTTTTGTCCGGAGGCGTCCGACACGTCGGTCGTCGTTCCGCCGACTTCTTCGCCGAGCTTTCGCGACCTCGTTTCCTGATCTCCCGCCGCGGAGATATCGATGAAAAGCCTCATGTCCGATATCGTGGAAGCGCCAAACCCGGACCGGACCTGGGCCTTGAACCAATCGGCCCCCATCGAGGCTTCCTGCGTGATCATCAGGTTGATCTCACCGAACCCTTCGACCTGGACCCGGCGGTTGACCGCCTGCAGCTTGGTGGGCTCATAGTCCACGCGCACCGAATATGCGATGGGCCCGGAACCTTCCATTTCAAGCACTTGCTTCGGGTCCGGCTGGACCGTGAGGATGTACTCTCCTTCCAACGCTCCCGTCACCTGGTTGAACACCGCCACACGGACCGTCGACTGGTCCTTGGGCAAATGCAGCCGGACGGCGGGCATGCCGGCGGTCCGGAGATAGCCCACGGAGGCGTGGTCGCTCATCACCACATAATCTTTTTCGTTCGACAGGTCGCCGAAGAAAACGGAAGTCTGGCCCTTGAACGCGCCTTCGCCAAGTCCGATCTGGACGACGAACTCACCTTCCTTTGTCAGTTCAAAATTCCTGCCGTCGGTGACCTCGATGTTCGACTGGTCCAACAGCGTCGTCATCCGAGCGCCGGAAGCGGGCGCGTCATTGACGACCAGGCGCACGTTCAGATCGCCGACCGGGCTCTTCGTGACGGTGGCTGAGATCAATTTCTTACTGCCGGCCGCGCCCCTCAAAACTCTCCACACCATGGCCCGCATGGTCACGGGTCCGGTTTCTTCGCCATTGATCGCAAGGATCCAGCTCTGCTGGCCGTCCCACGGGGTTTCATAATCACCCCGGGAATCCGATTTTCTCCAGGAATCCGCGACGGGGGCCACAGAGATGCCCGTGGGAGTTCCGACTACGTCGCTAAGAAAACGCTGAATGGAGACCTCCATCTCGATACCATCGACCAAGACCCTTGAGGTCCAGGGTTCTTGTCTCTGCTTCTCCCCGCCTTTCCAATCACCCTGAGGGACCGTGAAACTGGTTTCCGCCATCCGCGCGCCTTCGGGAACTTCGACCCAAAGAGCGACCGCGTCATGGGCCGCGAGTTGAACATTGGTCGGATTGAACGCTTCCCCGCCGAACGCCGCGCCGTGGTTCACATGGATCTTTTCGGGGTCCTTGGGAAGAAGCGAAACGGGAACACGAAGGGTGATGTATTGACCGTCGACGGTGCCGGAGACCTTGGCGGCGTCCGCTTTCTTAAGGGCATCGGTCTTGGAAACGTCATCGTAGAGACCCGTCAGTTTGACCGATCCGGCCTCAGCGGTGAATTCGGCGGTCATATAGTCGATGGTCGCGGCGTCGGAAGCTTCCTTTTCGATCTGCAGTCCGATCTTCTTGAGATCTCCGGCCTGCTTCTGCTTGATACGGATCACGAGAACACCTTTAGGGTCCGCGGTGACCTCGCTCAGGCTCTTGCCGTTAGCGGATGCGATCTCCTCGGAAATGTAATGCGTCAACCAGGTCTCGGGGGCGGCCCCGTAGTTGTCAAAAAGAATGTCGCTGAACAGCACCCTCTGCCCTCTTTGCTGGGCTTCGTCCTCAAGCTCCCTGCGCAGCGCCTCACGGGCTTCATCTTCGGCGGACGCTGTCAACGGCACCAAACCTGCGGCGGCCAGACCCAGACCGGCCGTTCTTAAGAAATCACGGCGGGTCGACATGCGGGCGGCATTCAACTGGCTTTCCATCCCGGGCTCACCCGTTTCGGCGGCGAGACGCGCCGCGAGGACATCAGGCTTCTGTTGGGTCATCGCCGCT
>CAZHID010000001.1:29856-46482 GCA_964532445.1 uncultured Planctomycetia bacterium
AATCGGGTCGAGACCACCCCACGCCTAAGCCGGTCGGTCTCATGGAGCACCTGAGGGAGAAGAGCGACATATGAAAAACCGGAAGCCTTGAGCATTTCCTTGAGGTTCGGCGTGTGGTAACCGCCGGTGATCAGGACGGCCTTCTCGATGTTCTCGCTGTCCATCATCGCCGTGACGCGTTCGAGGAAGACGCGGTCGCGCTCAAGTGTCAGCTCATAGAATTCCACGGCATCGGCCCAAGCGGAGGCGTAGCCCTCGTCCAGCGTCAACGCGTTCTCATAGTGCAGTTTCAGGTCCGCGATCTTGCGGTTCAGGAAGCCGGCGATGAACTTGATGTCATACAGCGATCCTTCGGAACGGATCCGGCGGAATTCTTCGGGGCTCAGCTTGAGGCTGATGAGGTTCTGAAGGGTCTCAAGGTTGCGTCCGAACATCCAGAGTACGGCCTCGTCCCGGTCCTTGGCGAGCGACAGGAAAAGCTCCTCTTCCAAACCCCTCACCTCGCCCACGACGCCGAGCGCGTTCATCTTGCGGGTCTCGGCCAGATAATCAAAATACTTCGCGAGGTCCGGGAACTGCCGCATCAGGCCGGCGGCCTTGAGCTTTTCGGCGAACAGGGCGTAGAAGCCGTTCTCTTCCGCGGCGCCGGACTTCGCGGTCTTGTGCGCGGCGAGCAGGAGCTCGCGGTCCGCGACGGGAAGCGCCTTGAGCGCGCCTCGCTCTTCGGCGGAAGCTTTTTTGAAGTCAACGCGCTTTTCGATCGTGCGCAGACGGCGCAGGAACTTGATGTGGGGGTACCGGGCGGAGTTGAGTCCGGCGCGGGCGGATTCCTTGAGCAGCGTATCGGCATAATCCGCGAGCGAGAGATCGCCCTTGGCGTTCGCGAGACGCTTGGCCTCGACCGCTTTCATTTTGTCGGAAAAAAGGCTGCCTTTGATCGCTTCGGCGGAACGCTGGACGCGGTCCACGTAGCCGCGCACTTTGTCACGCTTGAGGGTGAGGTCCTTGTAGGTCTCGAGGGTCTTGCGGTAGAGCGCGGGGTCCTCGACGCCGATCAGGCGGAAGTCGGGGCCGGTCAGGTTGGCGTAATCATGACCGCGCAGTTCGCCGCGGCGGACCATCTGACGGGCGACTTTTTCGCGGACGTCCTGGGACACGAGGGGCTTGATGTAATTGAGCGAGACGTCGCCCGAATCCGCTTCGGTAAAAACGGTGCCGATCTTTTCCTGGGGAAGGATCTCCGAAAGGGCCTTGGCCACGTTCATCTGGCCGGAGTCGTTCGTGTGCGCGTCCTGGATCAGGATGAGAAGTTTGGCGTCGCCGGGCGCCTTGTAGGCGTCGTCCACCACGGCCACCGACTGTGGGAGCTTGAAGTTCATGGAAGGCTTTAAAGAAGCGGGCATGATCGTGGATACGACCGGTGCGGCGAACGCGATCTGCTCGGCCGCAAAGGCCAGGGTCACCGCGATCGCGATCGGACGAAGGTTGTTCCAGCGATGCTTTTCCATCAACAGCACTCCTTTAGACGTGTTTGAACGCTTGCGCATTCGGGGTCGCGTCGTATGTTTAACTTATAAGATCTTTTAGAACAAAAAGTGACATGGCCTCTTTCCCCCTAGCCGAACTGCCTATATAGGGAAGTCTGCCCTATGGATCCGCATATTTCAAGGAACCGGCATAATTAGCCAAAACCAGTCCTTTTTAGCGAAAACCAACCCTATTAAACTTAAATTATCAGACTTAATCTAAGTATTTAATTACGGTTGTCACAGAGCCTTTTTAAGCCTTATCGTGTGAGAGTCTAACTGATTCACACGGTCTATTTCAACCATTATTTGGGATTTTGCCAAACCATGCGTACGCCGCTGAGGCTAGGCGGAACGCGCGGTCGCCAGCAAGGCGCGCAAGACTTCCGTGAGCCGCGCGCCGACGCTAAAGGCGATGAGTTTGAGCTTCTGCTCGGCGCGGTAAGGAGCTTTGCCCTGTATCGCCTCGAGGAGTTCCGCGGCCGTTCCAAAACCTTCAAAGGCCGCGAGCACCCCGTTCAAGCCCTGAGCAGGGTCCTGAAGCTCAAAAAATTCCCTCCAACGGCCGGCACCGACCGTGTTCATCACCGAAGCATAAGGCGCCGCCAGACCCATACGGAAGGACGGCAGCGCGCCCGGACGGATCTGTCCCAGGTTCACGTTCAATTCGCCCGCGGTGCCTCGAAGCGCTGCGGCCCGATCCCCTTCCGGGACGGCCAGCCAATTCACGATCGGTCTGCCGGGATCCGGGGATCCCACGATGAAGCGCTCGGGGTTCCTTTCCGCGGCGGAACGCAGGACCATGACAGCATCCTCGGCGCCCGGACGGCCGGAATCGGCCAACCGGTCCAGCTGCTCGGGATCCAAATAAAAAGCCGTGGACTGCGCGTACCTGGCCCCGGAAGGTCCGGTGATCGCGAGGACCTCTTCGACCAGATACTGCGCGGCCGCTCTCAGCTCGATGCCGTCCAGTGATTCGGCGAACAAGGTCTCCACGGGCACGCGGACGGAAAGGTCCAGGGCCGCATTGGGCAGGCCTGAGGCGGCCGCCAACCGATCGGCCTGAGCGTCCAAAGATTTCTTAAGTTGGATGGCTTCGGTGGGGTCCCATGTCGCCTGACCGCGACGTGTTCCCGTGCCGTTCGCGGACGCGGGATCCAGAACGATCCGGTGAGAGGAGCCGGAGCCCTTGCTCATTTCGAGAACGCGGCCGTTCAAACGAAGATCGTAAACGATCAATCCTTTCCCCGGCGCGCGATGCGCCATGCGCGCGGAGCCGGATCCGCGCTCCCGCATGGACCGTGCGGTGAATTCGATCAGACCGGGATCCGCCGATGCGACGGGTCGATCGGCGGTTAAAAGCGGAACCTGCCGGGCCAACCGAGCCCCTCCCGTCAGGCCCGAATCCATGATCCCCGACCGCACTTGCTCGCGGATCTCTTCTATGGCCGTGGCAACGGTCGTGTCGATCTGATAGAGCGGAATATGGGCCATTGCTTGAGCGTAGACCGGGACGGCCCAAAGATCTCCGCTATGGCCACTCCTTGAGTAGGATATGGACCCGTCTTGTTTTTGGATCCTCCCAAGTCGCGTGGACTCATCGACTCTGAATTCGACCACGAGATCTAAATTTTCCGGGTCGGGGAATTGGCGGTCGACCTGTTCATAGATCATGATATCCGCCGTATTCAGCTGGGCCATCCCCCGAAATGATTCAATTCGATGGCTGATGTAGCGGTCATCTTCCCGGTGGACCATCAGTCCGGCGCCTCTCAGAGCCTCTGTCAATTGCTCGATAAAAGTGGTCTTTCCGGAACCGGGGTCGCCATGGACCATCACAAGGAACGGAGTCGGGGGCTTAACTCCCGCCGATCCCCTGTAGGCGCGCAAAATACCCTCGGCTGCCTGAGCGAACGTATCCGAACGGTCTTGAGGATGCCTGTATCGCCTTAGTCCTGCCCAAGTCCAGCCGGCAGCTTTGGCCGCTTTCTTCATCTCCGCGTCGAAGGGCCGCCAATCCGCTCGGAAGTCGCCCCGAACGATCGATCCTGTCAACTCGCGCGTTCCTAAGGAGGGCTCCAGATCGATCGCAAAAGATCCGCCGACGAGGACCGCCAGATAATCAGCCACTTCGACCGGAGCGCCATCGACCTTCATCTGCAGGCGTTCAAAATGATCGGTGAGGACGCGGTTCAGCTGACGCATGGCCTGGAGCGCTTCCTGTTCCCGCTCCGACAACGAAGCCTGACCGACATCCTCCGCCAGGACCTTTGCCGGGTCCTGATGCAGCGGGATCGTCTGATACACAGGTCCGTTCATGATCTGCGCGCTGTTCATCAGCCAGACGGACAAGGAGGTCGCTTCCATCCGGAACTCCCGCTCCCGGAGGCTGATCTCCGCAGGCACATGGAGACTATGGACTATCTTATGGGTGGTCCCGGCATAGCCGATGTCGGAAGTATCGTTCTCGATCCGGGTAGGCGCGCCGCCGTCGGCGGGCCTGAACTCCATGAATCCTTTGGCGTGTTCCGTTCCAAGATTGATCTCGATCTCGCCTTTATCGCCCCGAACGATCAGGTAATAAGCGGACCGATCGAGCCCTTTGCCCGCCCCGAATTTGATGGCCACATCTTTTTCCACCGATCCCTCAAGACGGGCATATGTTTCTGTTCCGGCGGGCGCACCTTCGTACCTGGCCAGCACGATCTTTTTGGGGTCCAGCTCCGCGTGGCGCAGGCTCATCCCCCAGCGTTCGAGGATCATTTCGGCCAGCGCGGTCAAATGGACGAGCATGTCCATGCCCAGCCCGCCGCCGCTGATCTGCGGTGTCACGAGCCACTCCCGGCCTTTCTCGATACCGTTCTCTTCGATCATCTCACCCTCGATCGCCACGATCCGGCCGATCTTGCCCTCGTCGATCAGTCTGAGCGCCTCTTTGGCCGAAGGGTTGTCGAAGAAAAAGTAGATCGCGAACATCGCTTCCGGATGGCTTCGGAAATGTTCACGCATCTTTCCGACCGTGCCCGGAAGCGTGATGGGTTTTTCGACAAAAACAGGCACCCCGTTCTCATTGGCCCATTTCGTGAGGTCGTAATGGGAATCGGGCCGGGTCAGCACCACGATGCCGGCGGGAGGGTTCTTCGGGTCGATCCGGTAGTCGGACGCGTGGTGGTACGCGGTGTAAGGAAGGCCCGCTGATTCGATGCGTTGGCGTGCCGCGTCCTCGGGCAGAAGGTCGACCGCTTCAAAGACCACGTCATACTCCATAGCGAGCTTCTTGAGGTATTCCATATAGAACCGGGGCACCACCGCTCCGAGGCCGCCGTAAAAAACGAGCGTCTTGCGTCCTGATCCGACCACAGGAGCTTCCAAAGTCCCCGGATCGGCGATCGGAGATCCGATCTGACGCACTCCGCCTTCACCCGCGCCGTATGTGGCGGGCCGGTAGATCGGAAAACCGGGATGCCCCTGCCCCTGATCGATCGAAGCCACCGGGTGACGGCCAAAGAACGGGTTGTCCTGTTCAAGCGTGAGCCCGTCCATGGACTGGATCCACCTCTTAAGAAGGGGTTCGACCCAAGGATTTTTTTGCTTTCGGCGTTCGAGCAAGAAGATCCCGTCGATCGTCTTGGCGGCGTCGACGCGGCCTCGATCGTCCAACTGGATCTCAAGAGCCATCTGATAACCATCCATGTCCCGATCAACGGAAACATGATAAACGGGACGGCCGCGGTCCTGGGTATCCGGCCAATTCTCATCGCTCATCCGGATGAGCAGTTCGCGGCCCTCATAAGCCAGAGACGTCGCCCAAAATCGTTTGTGACTGGCGTCAAAAACGGTCTCGATCACCGGGGGTTCTCCAAAATGCGCCTCGAACCATTTGGAGAGACGGTTCAACGCAAAGTCCTCTGGTTCGCTCGGTTCGATGTCGGTGGCCATGCGGGCGCCGGAGGTTGTGGCCAGCGCGGCGGGCGGAAGCACGAGATAGCCGGACCGAACTCCTTTGGAGTTCATGATGCGCTGCGTTTCGCGCGCGAGACGCCAGGCGGACGCTTCGACCGATTCCTCACCGGCACGAAGCAGAAGACCTTCGCCGTTCTCCCCTTCCAGCGCGTCCAGGAGCGCTTCCTGGATATCGAAGAACATCGCGGGACCCGGACGCGCGATCTGAGAGACCTGGTCCCCGCGGACGTCCTGTGTGGTCCTCAGGAATTCGGCGCGGATCAGGCCGCCCCGGCTCAGACGGGCGGTCTCCGTGTCGCTCATCTCGGTGCGGTCACCCAGAAAAATACGCGACACGATGCGGTCCCCATAAAGCGCGGGACTTTCGGGAACGAGACCCTGATCGGTCTTGCTGTCACCCGAAATATGCACGACCCAGCCGGAGTACACCGAGTCGCGGAGCAATTCGCCCAGCACCTGGACCTTGGACTGTCCGCCGAACGGCACGTTCACATAACCTTCGCCGGAGCGGATGGTGTGCGGTACGGCGCGTCCGTCCATGCTTTTGAACGACCTGGACTTGAGCCTGCGGTCCATGTCCTTGCCGACCCCATCCCAGAACCCTTTGTCGAAGATCGCGGCCGAAAGGGAGGTGATCTCCTCGCGCGTGTCCTTCTGACGGAGATGGTCCAAGTCATCGGCGGTGAGCGACAAGTAACTCCAGGCGCTTTCCTTGACGCCCGACGCCGCGATGCCCAACGCGAGGACCTCGATCCCGCTCAGCTCCGGAACGTCCTCGGCGCCGGGATCCGATGTCGGATGAAAAGCCTTGGCTTTGGCGGAAGACATGTGGTCCAAAAGTCTTTGCCAGGTCCGGATCCCCTCATCAGGAACGCCGCTGTGGGACTTCAACAGCTCGGACAGGATCCGGTCCCCGGAATGATAGTTGGTCAGCCAATCGGTCGTCGGCAGAACTTCGAGCGGGGTCAGACCGCCTTTGGGCAGCGAGAGTCCTTCGAGCGACGACAATGCGGCGCTGATCTCGGCCGCGCTCAGGATCTGATGCGATAGCCCGAGGTCCAGATAGGCCTTGAGATACGACTTGTACGCGTCCTCGATGGCCTGCACGCGCTGTGAGAACTCACTCGGGTCGTGATGAGACTGCCGGAGCGTCGGCAATTCCGCCGGGCCCTCGTCGGTCTGGATCTGACTGTGTTCGTGATCCTCGGGTTGGAACGCGAATGAGTCGTTCCTCCATTCCCCCGATTCCAGACCCGTATCGATACGGACCAGCGACGTGGAATCGTTGGCTCTGAGCAGGATCCGTGAAAGGGCGATCGACCGGATGAAACGCGGAAGGTCCGTCCGGCGGTCCGCTTCGGCGATCAGCGGGACCAGCACCTGCTCCCAGGCTTCTTTGGCGGTGGATCCCGTCAAAATGATATGCGTCTCTCCGCGGAGCAGGGCGTCGAACATCCTGCGCGCGCGGTCCGGCCACAGCACCTTCGCCGGATCTTCGATCGTTCCATCCTTGTCATAGATCCCCAGCGTCCTGTGAGGCGAGGTCCGCAAATAGGATGCCGCCGACCCATCACGCTTGAGCTGCTCAGAGGCGAACCGGTCAAAAAGCGCCAACGCTTCCTGTTCAAGATAGGGATCCCTCTCGGCGCGGGCTCGGCGCACCATCTTTGACAGCGCGCTGAGCATGTCCTGGATGCGGCCCGGCGGTATCTGCCACATATCCGCGGAGCGGAAGCGGAGGTAATACTCGACGAATTTGGACCGGATGTGGTCGAGTCCGCCGTCCATATCGGTGTTCTCAAGCCAGGGGCCGACGGAATCCTCGGCGATCCCGTAACTGCGGTGGATCCGGACCCATTCGGAACGGGCGGCTTCTTCCTCCGCGGTCGACGCGGGCAACGAAGACTCCGGCGGCACCGACGCCTGATACCCGACCGCGCCGGCGATACGTGACTGCTGCATCAGGCGGTCCAAGCTGGCCGGGTCCTTGGGGTCGGCGAAGAGCTCCGAGCTGATCTCCTGGAACTGGACCGCCGTGCCCCCGAACATCTCCTGCAGGATGGGAAGGTTGACCGTGAACGGCCGCTCGGCCTGCTGGATCAGATAGTGGTACGTTTCACCGGCTTTTTGTTCCGTCCGCGGGCGGACCTGGTAGGCGGTGACCGCGCGCTGCATCCACCCGTCCATCGCCTCACGCCGGACCGTCAGACCGCTCCTTAAATATTCCTCCGCCGACGCGAAGCCCCGGACCGGCCCCAGATCGGGCCGGTTGGCGGCCAGCGTGCGGGAAGCGTCAAGACGCTGCTGCAGCAGGATCTCGTGAAGCCGCTTGGCGTTCAAGAAAATGGTCCCTGTGGTCATCGCGGCGTGTCCGCCGTCAAAAACACTTTTTTCACCGTAACGGAAAAGACTTCCTTCGAGCACCGCCGGAAGCCCTGTCGTCCTGTCCGTAAAAACCACGCCTCCGGTGTCAGTTCCGCCGGCGGTCGGAGCGTATTGAAGCACCGCCAGTCCATCCGTACGTTTGATCCGGTCCAACGCGTCCGCCAGATGCACCGGGGTCAACGGCGCCACGCTCGAACTCTGCAGCAGCCACACGAGCGACAGACCGTCGCCGCGGACCACCATCGCCGCCTTCGCCAGCGGCATCCCGCCGAGCCGTTCCTCTTCCGGGACCAGCGCCAGACGCGCTTCATCCAGCTCATATCCGGCCTCACGGAGGGACGCTTCGGTAAAAAGCTCGCTGTTCTCGGCCAGCATGACTTCGAGGTTGCTCGCGGTCCCTTTGGGCGCGAAGCCGTTCAAGGGGTTCAAACCCACGTTCGTGAACGTGGTGCGGATAAGGTCGGGGTCGGAAGCGGCCGTTCCCTCACCGCGCTTCGCGAGCTCTTCCTGGATCCGGCCCACGAGCCAGTTCAACTGGCGGCGGTCTTCTTCCTGACGCTGGGCGTTGCCTTTGGGCTTCAATGCGAACTCGAGCGCCGTCTCAGCGGCCGTCGGCAGCGCCACGGGTTCCACGCCTTGCGCGACCGTCCCGACGTTCTCAAGACCCGCCTCCGCCTTGAGCCGGTCGAGGACCTTGAGAATGGCGTCCTGGGTGAACATGCTGACCATGATCCCCACCATCGGCGCCGCGCGCTGGTCCGCGGCCGCTCCGCTTTGGAACGCGTCAAAAAAGCCCACCCAACGCCGGAGCATCAACCCCAGGAACGTCACGTCCGATTCCATCCCTTTATGGAACGGCATCACCGGCTTCACGACATTGCCGCCGCCATACCTGCCGCCCACGCCGCCGGCGGCGGTCCATCCGATCACGGAACCGGTCCGGACCGCGGCCCTCAGAGCCTCCAGCCGGTCCGAAAAATGTTTTTTATACGTCGAGCTCGCGGACACCGCGAACTCCAGCGCCGGCAGGTCCAGGTGTTCCGGGTCGGGCGCCAGAGTGACCAGGTCCAATCTCAGCTGTCCTTCAGGACCCAGCTCGGACCGGCGGTCCTCGAGCCACTTCCGCTCCTGCTCCAGGTCCTCGACGAATGTTGGACCCGCGAACCCGGGGTCGTGCGGAGTGCCGCGATAAAGATCGATGCTTTCCGCGATCCTGGCTTCAAATGCCCGACGACGGCCATCCGCCAAGAGACCTTGGGCGAAGAACCGGACTTCCTTTCCGGACAAATGGCGCTCCGCGGCAAGCGCGAACTCCTCGGCGGTGTAGAGGTATTGCAGATCCAGATCTCCCGTTCGGACCAGTTCGAGGATCACCGAGCGGTGTCGTGGCGCGAGCCCGGCGATCACCCGGAGATTCGCTTCGAGCGCTTCCCTGACCAGGCGCGCGGTCAAATGGTTCTGGCGCGTGCCGTACGGAACGTACCGGCGGTCGATCGCTTCCTGCTTCCAAAGCTCCAGTTGCCGGAGGTCCAGCTTGACGTCCGGGTCTCCGCGGAGGATCTGCGCGTGCAGGTCCGGGTCCTTCTCGGCGATGACGGCCAGAAGGTCCGGCGCGATCGACAGGACCCCCGGGATCCGCTCCAGTCCCGAGCGCTGACCGGTCGCGATGCCGGCGGCGGCGAGCTGGTCCGCCGTTTCGAAGGACCGGTCCGGACGGATCGACGGGAAAATTTCCTGCAAAAGCTGCCGCGCGGCGCGGCGCGCGCGGCGCTCCGCCGCTTCATCCCCCGCTTCCGCTCCGACGAACGCCGACCAGCGGGGTCCCGCCGCGTTCAAGAACTTGTCCCTCTCGGAGGGGTTTTCGATCAGAACGTTCAGCCGCTGGACCAAGCGGGTCCGACCCGTCACGCCGGCCACGGCCTGCGCGGCCAGGCTCTCCCGGGCCGTGTCCGCGGGAACCAATGTTGCCGACGGAAAATCGTCCTCGATCAGCAATGGGTTTTCGCCGCTGCCGTTCAGCGCCAGGTCCCTGCGCATCCGGACACGGGCGGCGCGGTTGGCGATCCGCAGCGCTTCCACCGAACTTCTCCACAATATCCGGTCTTCCGCCGCGATGGACCGGAACTGGGTCCCGACCCGCGCGATCCGGCCGCGGTAGGGCTTGGGGCGGTCTTCGACGGGAGAAAGTTTGCCCCGGGCCTCGACCCACGCGGTGATGAACCCGGCCGCGTGCGCGAGGATCCGCGCGCGCTCCGCTTCGTCGATATCGTTCGGGATAAAAATAAGCACGCTGCCCGTGGACCGCGCGCCGGTGATGCCGTAACTCACGCCGGACGCGCCCCATTTTTTAGAAAATTCCTGCAGCGCGTTCAGCACGATCGGGTTGATCGAAACGGCGCCGATCTTCTGGCGCAGAGCGACGGACGTCTGTGAGAGCCGGCCCAATTGCCGGATGTCGCCCGCGGCGGCGGCGCGGATCATCTCAAGCGTGATCTGACCCCACGCCATCACCGCTTCGGGCGCCTGGCTCAAGGCATGGGAGTAATCAAAGGCGGTCAACGAATCTTCCGCCGCGTCGGTCAGACCGACACGGATCACCTGCACACCATTCTCAATTTTGCTCAGGGCCTCTTCGGTCAGCACGACCCTCTGGATGTCCGGAAGGACCCCGCCCGGGTACCTGACCTCGCGTCCGTCCATCGTCCGTCCCTCGAGAGGCGCGCCTCCAAAAACGGCGAACAGCCCCGATTGGGCCGTCACTTCGTCCTGCGTTCCGGACTTTTCTCCCTTTTGCCAACCGGTCAACTGGGAACCCAGCATCGCCTTCCGGGCAGCGTCCTCGCTGTCCAGACGCTCCCATTCCGCGTCCAAACGCGTGACGGAGACCAAGGACACGTCAGAGGACGCCGCGGCGCCGTCGGCGCTTACGATGAGCCCGCCCGCGGGGACCCACCGGTCATCCTGAACACTGCCGGCCGCGATCGCCGCTTCCGGCACCGCCCTCCAGCGAAAATGATATTTTTGCCCCGGGACCAGCACCGCGGACGGGATCTCCAACCGGACCTGTTCCCCCACGGCGCGTGTCTTGAACCGGAAAACATCGGCGCCAAAGCCGGGCTCCGAGGACATTTCGATCTCCAGGACCTCGTCATCCGTCATGGGTTGCGCCATATCCATGCGCCATTCCAAGCGCTGCCGGCTCTCGGTCCGGCGGCGGCCGTCCGAAAGGTCCGGCTGTGTCAAACGGCGGACCGTGAGGCCCGTGGCCAGCGCGATCGCGCTGCTGACCGCCAGTCCTGAATTCGCCTCGATGTTGTCGACGAAGAACCGCAAGGTAAGGGTTTTGCCGGGACCGATCAGGCGCGCCAGAATGCGCTCGACCGCTTCCTCCGACCGTCCTTCCGCGACCGACAGCTCCAAAAGGGGTTTGGGAAAAATCCCCGACGCGATCATCGCGCGGAGGATGAGGTCCGCGTTCGACTTACCGAGAATATCCTCCGCGTTGCGTACGTGTTTGCGGAATCCGCGGTCGATGGACTCGATCGTGAGATAAGGGCCGTCGTCGGTGCGCTCGGTCACTTCGCCGAACACGCGCACGTTGGCGCCCATCGTCCCGTCCGACCGGGTCATCTCCGCCGCCGCGTTAAAAATGTTGTAGTGGGCCGGCCGCATCACCGCGTTCCCCGAAAGGTCCCCGATACCTCCCGCCGAAAGTTCAAGACGGACCGGCTGTTCGACTTCGAACGCCGCCAGCGAACCGCCCGTCAGCTCAGGGGCCCCGGGAGCCTGATGCCGTTCGTAAGCCTCCCATGCCGCGTCAAAAGAATCCGCCGCTTCCACCGACCGCATCAGTTCCGCGCGGGCGGGGTCCGACCGATCGAACTCAAGCTCGATCGAGTCGGCGACATGCATCTGCTCGAGCTTGGAGGCCAGGCCGCGGTAGCAGTCCGCCAGATGCTCCGCCGTTTTGGCGGAATACCCTTCCAATCCCGCTTCCGGCCGCGCCGGATCGGTCCAAAAGTAGAACAGCAGGTCCTCGGCGACCGCCTGGTAATCCTCGATCGATTCCGCCTCCCGCAGCGCTTCGATCGTGCGGTACATCGGCATGAGCCCGCCGCGCGGATCGAGCGAAGCCAGCGGCTTACCCGTGCGGATCGAAACGCCGTACAGCTGCGTCAGCCATTTGGCCGCCATCGTCCGGACCCCGTGATGCACACGGGGATCGTTCTGATACGTATCATCGAAGATAAGCCCGTGCATCGCCGCGGCGATGTCGCCGATCGACGGGTTCAGCGGACGGCCGCTGACCGTTTCCACCCGGCCTTCGAGCAGGTGCTGATGGCTGATCTGAAGATCGTAGACAAGATTCTGCGCGGCGACCGTGCCGATCGGGGTCGTGCTCACGAAACGCTTGTACGCGTTCTCCCTTTCGGTCTCGAGATTCGCGGTCTCCCGGTCCCCTTCAGCGGGCAATGTCGGAAAAATATGTCCGGCGGGCACGTACGCTGATCCGGCGACGGCTTTTTCGAGCAGGCTCCTCGTGAGGGGTCTCATCTCGAGCGCGCGGTTGAACGCGAGCAAGGCGACGCGGTAATCGCCCCTGAAGTCTCCCGCTTCCGGCGCGCTCGCCTTTGTGGACCGGCGCGCCATCGCCTCGATGCCCAACATCCTCAATTCCCGGACGATCTCCCGGCGCTCCGCTTCGAAACGCTCGAACGCGTCCGTCGTTCCCGAAGTTCCCGACGCGGTCGAGGCGATCGCTGCCTTCAGCGCGGAGCGGTACCGGGCCTCAAGGCGCTTGAAGATCGAACCGACTTTCTCGCCGGTGCGATAGGTGCGCTCGAAGGGATCGGTGCCGAGAAGCCCTTCGTCCGAAGCGGGTTCGAACACCGCGGACTCCGCCATCCTCGCGCCGGAAGCGCCGGCCGCCTCATCGTCGGCCTCCGCGTCGTCCGCGATGCCCGACAGCAGGTCCTGCAACGCGAAGTCCGGCGCGATCAGGTAGCGGATCTGCTCGAATTGACGGTTCTTGGCCGCCAGCCTGACGATCCTCAGGTCCGGCTCCCGGGTTCTCTCATCTTTGGGAACAGGCGTGTTCAAGCTGACCGTTTCGGCGGCGGACAACTCGAACTGTCCCAGCAATCTTGAAAGATCCGCATCGGGGGTCCTGAAGTCGGGTTCCGTTTCGACGGATCGCCTGAGCTCCGTCAGCCTGTCGGCCAGGCTCCTGTCCATGTAAATTCCGACGGAATATTGGGTGTCCTCATGCCCGGCCAGTAAAAGAGCCGCGTCCAACCGCTGTTCAAGGCTCTGTCCAGGAAGGACCTGATAGTGGTAAGGATCGAAGTCCGTATCCTCCGCGCCTTGTCCGGGCGAGAACGGCCGGTCCATCCGGCTGCGCGATTCCAGCCCCAACGAGAAGAACGAAATGATGTTCCGGGCCTGGAACTGAAGGATCCTGCCTCCCATTTCGACCACGACCGTCTCCTTGGACATCATCGAGGCACGTCTAAGGACCGTCGCGATCCCCCCTTCGATCCTCCAAGCATCCCCTTCCGCGATCGCGTACTGCAGGACCCCACGATGCCCGACAGGAAACCCCTGCATGGACCAGCCGAGATCGATGGCCTGATAGATCCGGTTCGGATGAAGGTCGGTCCTCTCCAGGACCCGAGGCAGCGGAGGCCTGGGCCGGCTCTGTGATCCGGAACGCTTCGCGCCGTGTTCGAGCCCATGACGGATCAGTCCGTAGACCACCCGATACTGCTCCTCGGTCCATTCGCTCATCGGCCCCTGAGCGAGCTCCGTGACCCGGTCCTGCCAGGTCTCAGGAGCGACGATCTTCTTCCGGGTCATTTCCCGTTCGGCGGCCTGAAGCAGCTCCGAGCGGGCCGGGTCCGACTCGGTCCAGGCTTCGACCAGTTCGGCGTACTTGAGACCTTTGTACATGAGGGTCTCAAGCTCCGGCATCTCCTCTTGAGTGAGATAGGGCTCCAGGTGCTGCCGCATGATCTCCATGAGCCTGCTGCGGACCTGACGGTCGTTGGCGTCACCGAACGAATTGTTCCTGCCCTGACTCCAATCCTCCCATCCGTCCGGTCCCTGAATACGGACCTCCATGCGGCCATGCCCCGAGATCGGCCCGACCGTCACTTCAAGATAGGATTCAAAACCTTCGATGTCCGGCATCCCCGCTTCATGGACATCGAGCTTCCAGCGGAATCGGATGCTGTTCGTATCGACATACGGCTGTCTCAGGTACGGTTCCTCTTCGGCGGGAGCATCCTCCGACCCGGTCTCATGGCCGGTCGCCTTCGCCACGATCCCGAAGATCGCACCAAACGAAAGGGGCGGCCCGATCTCGTCCGAGGACACGGTCGGGAAAAGGACCTCGCCGGGCCGGTCCTGCATCCACTTCAGATATTGCGCCGTCCGCGCGTCGGGCTCCGGCATGTCAGGATCGGACGGCTCGCTCGCCTTCGCCATCCTCGCCCCGCCAAAGGCGGCCATGGTCAGGGGCACGGATTCCGTGTCTGGGGTCTCGTCCACCATTATTAGAGGCTCGAGCCATTTGACGGCATCGCCATGATCAACCTGTAATTCTTGGGTCAGATAATGCAGGACAGTGGAATAGGATTCCCGCAAAAGCATCCTTTTCAGCTGGGGTATGGAATGCCCCGGGATATTCGTGGAAAGAACGCCGAGGATCTGTTTGATGGTGATCACTTTTCGTTTTGGATCCGACCAATCGATCACGCTAGACGTGGCTTCATGCTTAGAAAAGCCCAATTCCATGATCTCATCTCGAGCCGGCCTCATGACCGTCTCCCATGTTTCCTTGGGATTGGACCAACCTAGGACAATGTCCGTGGCATAGGCCACAGAAAGGTCAGAATTGACCAGTTCATCGCGAATGGGCCTCAAGATCACCTCCCAAGTCTCCTTGGGATTGGACCAGGTCAGAACGACCTTCGTGGCATCACTGACGGAAAGCCCCGATCCGACCAGTTCATCGCGGATGGGTTTGAGGACGTTCTCCCAGGTCTCCTTGGGGTTGGACCATTTCATGGCGATTTGTGTGGCACGACTCATGGCAAGCCCCGACTCGACCAGTTCATCCCGGATGGGCTTGAGGACCTTCTCCCAGGTCTCCTTGGGATCGGACCAGCTCAGAACGACCAGCATGGCATTACTCACGGAAAGCCCCGACTCGACCAGTTCATCCCGGATGGGCTTGAGGACCTTCTCCCAGGTCTCCTTGGGATCGGACCGGCTCAGAACGATGGTCGTGGCGTCATTCATGGAAAGTCCCGACCGGACCAGCTCATCGCGGATGGGCTTCAAGTCCTTCCAAGCACCCTTAGGATCGGACCATTTGAGCAGAACACGGATCGAGACCGTCTTGGACATCCCTTCTACCAGCATGAAATGATCCGCCCAGTCGATCGGTATCAGGCGTCTGAACAGGAGTGTCTCGACGTCCTTCGCCGAAAATATCCTGAGACCTTTCGCATCCACCCTGGATTCATACAAAAGCCTCTGTTCCTGGATCTTGCGGATCAGCCGGGCTAGATCGATCGGACGGTACTGCAGGATGGCTTCGTTCATGTCCGGATCATCAAAGATCCCCGACCTGGCATAAAGAGCATCTTCTTTGATCCTGATGATCGCGTTGATCAGCAGCTCTCTCTCCGACGCGCTAAAACCCGAAGTTTCGAAAAGCTCCGGGTCAAAACTCTGGCGATAATCACTCGCCGCCCGTTTCAACGTCCCGCTAGCGAACCCGAACCCCTCGCGTCCGGACGTCGACGCCCTGCCTCTACTGCGAAGGGGCGGCATATCGTCTGAACCTGCATTGGCGGCAGCTGCGTCTGTAGGACGGTTCTGCTGACGCGCAACGTCGACGAAGCGGACATCACCGAGTGAGCTGGCCAGACGGGCGCCATCAGGACCCAATAGCGGCGCGCCCAGACGCGCGGAGGTCGATGAGGTCGCGACCGACGCGACCTGGATTTCCGACACCGCGCGGCTGTCACGGATCTGGGCGAGGAGTAATTTTTCGTACCTGGCGGTGTCGGTCTCGTGCAGGACCTGGGGCAGGACGGAAACGTACGAGATGCCGGCTTCGCGCAGCCGCGCCTTGAGGCCCGGCGCGTGAAAACCGCCCGCGATGAGCACCGCTCGGGTCTCGCCCGCCGCGTCCATCCTCGCGATCGTCCGATCGAGCATGACCCGGTCACGTTCGTAGGTGAGCTCGTAAAAGCGACGGGCCGAACGGATCGCTTCGAACGCCTCACGCTCCAAAAAGACGGCGAGCTCCGGATTCCGGCCGCTCTCAGCGAGCTTGGCGTTGATCCAGCCGGTCAGCGGCCTCAGGTCGGAGAACGCACGCAGCCGGTCCAGACGCTCAAACTCCTCGGGCGCGATCTTGAACTGAATGAGATCCGAGAGGTCCTCAAGACCGCGGACGGTCTCACGGAGCGTCACGGCATCCGGCGTGACGGCAAGACGCCCGATGAGCGCGTTCTCCAGCTCCTGACCTTCGGTGAGGACCGATGAAAAGTGGATCCTGGCAATTTTGGAAAGGTAGGAAAAATACTTTTTGAGCTCGGGATATTTCGAGACGGAAGACCCGAGCTTTTCCCTCAAGGCAAAGCCGAAGGCTCTCGCGTAGGCCGTGTCCATGGGCGAACGGACCGACGCGTCGAGCGCGGACTGGAGTTCCTGCTGGTCAGCCTCGGACAGAGCGTCG
>CAZHID010000001.1:46492-52349 GCA_964532445.1 uncultured Planctomycetia bacterium
CTTCGCGCTGTTCCCGCGCCAGACGGTCCGCGTCCAGACGCGATTCCAGGACCCGGTACTTTTCGAACAGGACCGCGTTCCTGAACCGGGAGAGGTCCATGCCTTCCGCACGCGCCGTTTGGAGCAGGAACGCGGCATGGTCGGCTTCGGACCGCTCCCCAGCGCGGCGCGCCTGACGCGACGATTCGAGACGGCGCATCGCCGGAGCGTAGATCATTTCTTCGAGGGAAAGGGCCGAGCGCAGCGCGCGGTCGAGATACGGCCGGACCGCGGAGCGCAGCTTGACGGTCCGACCGTAGGTTTCGAGTGATTCGCGGTAGAGGTCCATGTCCTCGATGCCGCGGAGCGCGAAGTCATGCTCCGAAACGGCGTTCCAATAATCGTCGCCTTTGACGATGCCTTTCCTGAGGTATTCCTTCAGCACGCCTTCCAACTTGTCCGGCGATACCCTGTCCCGCAGGAAACGCAGCGATACGTCCCCTTCGGCACCTTCGGTGTAGACAGTACGGATGGATTCGGCGGGAAGGATGCGTTCGAGGGCTCGGGCGAGGTTGAGTTGGCCTGAAGCGTTGGTGTGAGCGTCCTGGATCAGGATCACCAACCGTCCATTGCGGCCGGCGTCCGGGGCCGCGCTTTGGACCGGCGCCGAGCCCTGAGCCGGCGCTTGCCAATGATCGTCGATGAACCCGACCGATTCCGGCAGCGCGAAGCGTACCTCCGGCATCGCCGGCCAGGACGCTGAAACGGCCGCCGCGGATCGCGAGGCGGACACGAGTTCCGGCGCCGCCCATGCCAGGTCCTGCGCGAAAAAAGTGACCGCGCACAGGCCCGCCAACAATCTGAGTTGTTTATTTTTTCCCGAGCGATCCATCATTACTAATATTTATAGTTGAACCTTTTAAGAAGCCGGGCACAAAAAATCCATTTCCAAATTTAAAATGGATCTTTCATGCCGAACCGCGTTCATTTTAGGTCAATTTTTTAGCCGATTTCCCCTCAATAAGTGAAGTTTACCCGACGGGTAATGCCCTTTCAATGAAGGCACCAATTTTTATTGGAGGGGTTCTGTTAATCGAATAATACTTTGATTGGAGCAATTACGGGGAACAGAACGAGGCCGCGCGGGCCGGGGATCAGATCAGTCGTTGGACTTACGGGCGGGGCCGGTCGTGGACTTGAAGCCGGCACGGAGGTATTCGGCGTTCATCTTGCCGATGAAGCCGACGGAGATCTCCTTGGGGCAGGAGGCCTCGCACTCGTACTGGTTGGAGCAATTGCCGAAGCCGGCCTCGTCCATGGTCTTGACCATGTTGAGGACGCGCCGTTCGCGCTCGGCCTGCCCTTGCGGCAGGAGGGCCAGCTGGGAGACTTTGGCGGACACGAACAGCATCGCGGACGCGTTCTTGCACGCCGCGACGCAGGCGCCGCAGCCGATGCATTGGGCGGCGTCCATAGCGAGGTCGGCCGTTTCCTTGCCGATCGGGAGATTGTTGGCGTCCTGGGCCTGGCCGGTGTTCACCGACACGAATCCCCCGGCCTGGATGATCTTGTCAAAGGCCGTGCGGTCAACGACGAGGTCCTTCACGACAGGAAAAGCCTTCGCGCGCCACGGTTCGATAAAAATAGTGTCGCCGTCATTGAACTTGCGCATATGGAGCTGGCAGGTGGTCGTGCCGCCCTCGGGCCCGTGAGGCAGACCATTGATCACGAGCGAGCACATCCCGCAAATACCCTCACGGCAGTCATGGTCGAACGCGATGGGCTCTTCCTTTTGCTCGATCAACCGCTCGTTCAGAACATCGAGCATCTCAAGAAAAGACATGTCAACGCTGATGTCCTTGACCTTATAGGTCGCCAGTTGCCCCTTGGACTGCGCGTTCTTCTGGCGCCAAACCTTGAGCGTGAGATTAAGGGTTTGCGAGCTCATGGCTACTTGTAGCTCCTCGTTGCGAGATGAACGGCTTCAAATTCGAGTTTTTCTTTGTGAAGTTCCGGCTTGGCGCCGTCGCCTTTGTATTCCCAGGCGGCCGCGTAGCAATAATTGTCATCGTCCCGCTTGGCTTCGCCTTCCTCGGTCTGGTGCTCGGTGCGGAAATGTCCGCCGCAGGACTCGTTGCGGTGCAGGGCGTCGGTGCACATGAGCTCGGCGAAGTCGATGAAGTCGGCGACGCGGCCGGCGCGTTCGAGGGATTGATTGAGTCCGTCGCCCTCGCCGAGCACGTTCACGTTCTCCCAGAACTCCTGGCGGATCGCGGGGATCTTGGCGAGCGCTTCAGTGAGGCCCTTGGCGTCGCGCGCCATGCCGCATTTGTCCCAGACGAGGCGGCCGAGCTCACGATGGAAGGACGTCGGGGTGCGCTTGCCCTTGATCGAAAGGAGTTTGTTCACGCGGCCGCTCACTTCCTGCTCGACCGCCTTGAACTCGGGCGCATCGGTCTTGACCTTGTCCTTGGCGGCGCGCGGCTGGCCTGCGAGGTAATCGCCGATCGTGTAAGGCAGGACAAAGTAGCCGTCGGCGAGGCCTTGCATGAGAGCACTCGCTCCGAGCCGGTTGGCCCCGTGGTCCGAAAAGTTCGCTTCGCCCGCCACAAAAAGTCCCGGGATCGTGCTCATGAGGTCGTAGTCGACCCACAACCCGCCCATCGTGTAATGCACCGCGGGGTAGATCCGCATCGGCATCTTGTACGGGTCTTCGCCGGTGATCTTTTCGTACATCTGAAAAAGGTTGCCGTAACGCTCGCGAACCTTGGGCTCGCCGATCCGCTTGATCGCGTCGGCGAAGTCGAGGTACACGCCCAGCCCCGTCTCGCCCACTCCGCGGCCCTCGTCGCACGCTTCTTTGACGCTGCGGGACGCGATGTCGCGCGGGCAAAGATTGCCGTAGCTCGGGTATTTGCGCTCGAGGAAATAGTCACGCTCGGTGTCGGGGATATCGGAAAACTTGCGCTGGTCCCCTTTGGCCTTGGGCGCCCACACGCGTCCGTCATTGCGGAGCGACTCGGACATGAGCGTGAGCTTGGATTGATGGTCGCCGGTGACCGGGATGCAGGTCGGATGGATCTGCGTGTAACAGGGGTTCGCGAACGCCGCGCCGCGCCGGTGCGCGCGCCAGGTCGCCGTCACATTGCATCCGGCCGCGTTGGTCGAAAGGTAGAAGACGTTCCCGTAACCGCCGGTCGCGAGCACGACCGCGTCGGCCGCGTGGCGTTCGACCTTGCCGGTCACGAGGTCACGGGTCAGGATTCCTTTAGCGTGGCCGTTCACGACGACGACGTCGAGCATCTCGGTGCGGGTGTGCATCTTGACCGTGCCAAGGCCGATCTGGCGCGAGAGCGCCGAGTACGCGCCGAGCAGGAGCTGCTGCCCCGTCTGGCCGCGCGCGTAGAACGTGCGCGAGACTTGAGCGCCGCCGAAGGAACGGGTGGCCAGGAGACCGCCGTACTCGCGCGCGAACGGAACGCCCTGCGCGACGCATTGGTCGATGATGCTGTTGGAGACTTGAGCGAGCCGGTAGACGTTGGACTCGCGGGCGCGGAAGTCGCCGCCCTTCACCGTGTCATAGAAAAGGCGCCGGACGCTGTCGCCGTCGTTGGGATAATTCTTGGCCGCGTTGATGCCGCCCTGCGCGGCGATCGAATGCGCGCGGCGCGGCGAATCCTGGAAGCAGAAGCAATCGACCTGGTAGCCGAGCTCCGCGAGCGACGCGGCGGCGGCGGAACCGGCGAGACCCGAACCGACCACGATCACCTTGTAATGGCGCTTGTTGGCCGGGTTCACGAGCTTCATCTCGAACTTGCGCTTGTCCCACTTGTTCTCAACGGGACCTGAAGGGATGCGGGAGTCGAGCTTCATCATTTACTCCGGCAGCTGGAGAATACCCAGCAGGCACGCGGCGGGATGGACGAATACCCGATAAAAATGACGATGGAAAAAATAAGCCCGCCGAGGCGGAACTTCTTGAGCGTCGCCGGCTGGACGATGCCGATGCTCTGGGGAAATGACGACGCGGCCTGCCGCAGGTGGAACGCGAGCGCCGCCATCGCGGCGATGTAGGTCAGAGCGATCATGGGCTGCTGGAAGCTAGCGACGACCATCGAGTAGACGTCATGACGGCCGAGCTCGTCCTCGTGCCCGAAATACTCCGAGTGCACCGACCCGGTGGTGAAGTGCGCGAGATGGTAGATGACGTGCATCAGGACCAGGATGCCGGTGACGACCATGAAGCGGGAGGCGTAGGAGGCGGTGCGGGTCGCCTGCTTGGCGTAGCCGATGGGACGCGCGGCGCGGTTCTCGGCCGCGAGCCACAATGCAAAAATAATGTGCTTCACGAAGACCGCAAGAAGGACGAATCGGATCACCCAGAGCAGCTCACCCAGGGATTGGAGTTTTTCAGCGTAATTATTGAGCGCTTCCTGCCCAAGGAAGATCTGCAGGTTGCCGACCATATGACCGACGACAAAGCCCAGAAGCAAAAAACCCGTGATCGAGACCACGGCTTTTTTTCCGATCGAGGATTTATGAAGCGTCGTGACGCCCATGCTTTTTCCTTAGATAGGGACGAAGGCGATCGGGTGGTCGTTCTTGACGAGCCCGGCGTTCTTGGCGGATTCGTGCAGGTAAGCCAGGCCGTCCTTGCCGCGCTTGCCCATGCTGACGGTGAGTTCATTGACGTACATGCCGATGAAACGGTCGATCGTGTCCTTGGGGGTCGAGCGGCCGTACTTCATCGCGTACTCGATCGCCTCTTCGCGGTGCTCGAGCGCGTAAATGATGGAATCGCGGAACACGCGCTGGCACTTGCGCATGAGGTCCTTGCCGAGGTTCGTGCGGACGACGTCCACGCCGAGCGGCAGCGGGAGCTTGGTCATCTCGTAGTACCATTCGCCGAGGTCGATCATCTTGGTGTAACCCAGGTCCTTGTAAGTGACCTGACCCTCGTGGATCACGAGCGCCGCGTCAACGTCGCCGCGGTCCAGCGCCGGGAGGACCTCGTCGAAAGGAACGAAGACGGCCTCGATGTCGGGCTGATAAAGCTTGAGCATGAGGTAGGCGGTCGTGTACTTGCCGGGGACGGCGACCCGCTTGCCTTTGATCTCTTTGGGGTAATTGAGCTTCTTGGAAACGAGGACGGGACCGTAGTTGTCGCCGATGGAAGCGCCGCAGGTCATGAGCGTGTACTTGTCGGCGACCTCAAAATAGGTGTAGGCGGAGATGGCGGTGACTTCGAGCTCACCGCGGAACGCGCGCTCGTTGAGGGCCTGGATCTCCTCCACGACGTGCGAAATGGTAAGGCCGGCGGTGTCCACGGCTCCGCACGCGATGCCGTAGAACATGAAGGCATCGTCCGCGTCCGGGCTGTGTCCGACTCTTATCTTACCTTTGACCATCGCCATAATTGAGCCGGTATTCTATCACAACTCATTACGGCTATAATACTCCGATGCGTTCCCATGCCGCCGCCGCGAGGCGGATCCTCCAAGTCCTCATCTTGATAGCGCTCGTCATCGGCGCCGCGTATTGGCATTGGGGGCTGCTCCCCGGCTCGCTCCGCGACTTTCCGATCGACGCGATCCGGAGCGCGACGGGGTTCGAGACCGGGTTCCGCCGCGTGCATTACGTGCCGTTCTACGGCATCCGGATCGACGAGCCTGTATTAAAGGGAAAGAACGGTCAGGAGCTGTTCCGCGCCCGCAGCATCCGGCTGGCCACGGACCTGCCGGCTTTTTTTCAGGAGGACCGGATCGTCATCCAAAAGATCGAGGTGGATTCGCCCGTGACCGAATTCCGCCTGAGCGGGCCGGGCGGGGGTGGAAAAAATCCGGCCGGCACAGCGGCCGGAGCGGCCGGCAAAAATGCC
>CAZHID010000001.1:52359-57953 GCA_964532445.1 uncultured Planctomycetia bacterium
TCGATCCAGACGGGGGCGGTTGGGGTCAGGTGAAATTCCGCCTGGGCGTGCCGGACAAGAATGGAAAAGGTCCGGCCGGCACAGCGGTCACCGCAGCCGGCGATAACGCGGACCCCGCGGATCCGGACGCGCCCGTCCCCCTTCAGAACCCCGTGCCGCATCCGTTCGTCGTGCTCGAGGCGATCTTCGACGATTCCTTCCTCCCGTCCAACGTGTACCTCAATGAGCTGGAGATCCATCATGGACGGATCTCGATCCTGCGCCCCGAAGGCGGCGCGCCTATCGAGACGCTCAAGGAGATCCGCTTCCGCACGCTGCTCGACCGGCGGCCGCTCATCCCGGTGGAGGCGCGGTTCCGGACCGGCTTCGGCCGCGGCGACTTCAAGATGGAGGGCCTCGTCAATCTTGCGGACGGACGCCACCGGCTGAGCCTCAGCGGCAACATCGACCGCCTCCCCCTCTGGCTCGTGTCCGCCCTCGCCAAATGGCAGGTCCGGACGGACCGACTGCGCGGCGACGCGGCGCTCACGCTGAATTACGACGGCGCTTCGCTCATCGCGTTCCAGCTGGAATCCAAAAAGATCTCCGGTCAGGCGCACTGGGGCGAGCGGGGCGTCTCAGGGAGCTTCGCGGTCAAAACGTCCGGGTCGTTCAACTTCGCGACGCGCAAACTCGACTTCGCCAATGGTCTCGCCGAAGGGACCGGAGTGACCGTCCAGAACGCCGCGGCGCATCTCGAGGAGATCCGCCTTTCGTCAGCGGCGGTCGCCTGGAACCCGGAACTCATTGAGATCCCCCGGATCCAGGGGTCCTGGGCCGGCACACACTTCACCATTGAAGGAACGATGGACCGCGCCGAAGGCCGCGCGACGAAGCTCAAGTTCCGGCAGACCCTCGAAAGCTTCGAGCCCCTCAAGGCCCTCATACCGCAGGTCTTTGACCACCCGCTGAACCTGGGTTCGCTTAAGGGCAAGATCGGGATCGAAGCCTCACTGGAAGGCGCCCCGTCCGAACTTCTGAAGAACATCCACACCATACGGCTTGACGTCCGTGAAGGCAGCCTCGCCCCCAAGATGTTCAAGGACCCGTTGACCGGGATCGCCGGATCGGTCCTGATCGACCGGCTGAAGATCTTTTCGACGGACGACCTCTTTTTCCGCCACGCGGGAGGCGACTACACCCTCTCAGGCCAGTTCAACAGCGCGCCCGGCGGCGCGGGCCGGTTCAACATCGCGACCCGCAAATGGGAGGCCGGCGCGCGTTTCAAGTCGTTCCCGGACCGGCTGGAATTCTCTACGTTCACGGTCGAGTCGGGCATGTCCCACGCGGGCGCGTCGGGGACGCTGCTGCTCGGCAAGCGGCTGGTCGTGAACGCCGACTTCCGCGCGCATCTCGCTCCCGAACAGCTCGCGGCGGACTGGAAAGCGTCCGCACCGTGGCTCACGAACCTCAAATTGAGGGGGATCATCGACGCCAAGGGCTCGGTCCAAGGGCCTTTGAAGGAATTCACCGGCCTGAGGATGCGGGTCGAGGCCAAGTCCTCGCGGCTGGCGTACTCGGACCTGTTCGTGTTCACGCCGATCGAAACGGACTTGAGACTGGATTCAGGAGTGCTCGAGATCCTGTACGCCAAAGCGGGCTTTTTTGGGGGTGAAGCGCGGGCGACGGGGCGTGCGGACCTGACGGACTTGAAGCGTCCGTACTTTGAGACGCATGTGTTCACGCAGGACACGAACCTGGAGGAGTTCAGCCGGAACCTGACCTTCATCAAGAACAAGTTCTCCGGCACCCTGAGCCTGGACCTCGTCCTCTCGGGTCTCATGAACGACCCCAAGTCGCTGGAAGGCCATGGGAACTTCAGGGTCACGAACGGCGAGATCTGGCAAACGGAGCTGTTCAAGCGGCTCAAGAAGTTCGCGTTCGTCACGATCGAAGGCGCGGACAACGTGATCTTCAACAGCGCCAACGGCTCCTTCACGGTCCGCGGCGGCGGGCTCGAGACCCAGGACTGCACGCTCTCCTCAAAGCTGATCGACGTGCACTTCACCGGCCGCATCGGCTTCGACGCGACGCTGGCCCTGAACGTCATTTCGCGCTTCACCTCGGGCATCATCCGCGAAGCCAGTGAGGTCGGCGGCCTCACCCCCGCTCTCATCAACATCGCCGAGAACAAGATCACCCGCTACCTGATCACGGGCACCTTCAAGGACCCGAACTTCACGCCTCAGACCTGACCCCGCGCCAGAAATGGCGCAAGCGTTCCAGTTTTAGGCCAGCAGCTTCGGATTTTTTTTGAGATATTTTTTTACGGCGGTGAGCGCGCGGGCGCGGTGGCTGACGGCGTTCTTTTGGGCGGGGGTCATCTCGGCGAAGGTCTTGCGCGATCCGGCGGGGATGAAGGTCGGGTCAAAGCCAAAGCCGTTCGTCCCGAGCATCGCGTCCGCGATCCGGCCCTGACAAACACCTTTAATGACCTTCACCTTTTTACCGCGACGATAAAGCGCGACGGTGGAGCAGAAAAAAGCTCCGCGCTCGGACGTGGGCCTGTCCTTGAGCAGGCGCAAAAGCTTCTTGTTGTTGTCGAGGTAATTACAGCCGGGTCCGGCGAACCGCGCGGAATAAACACCCGGACGGTTGTTGAGCGCCCGCACACAAAGCCCCGAGTCATCGGCCAACGTCAGATGGTCCGACAGTTTGGAGTAAGCGCGGGCTTTTTTGCAGGCATTGGCCTCGAACGTCCGCCCCGTCTCCGCCACCTTGGGCGCCTTGGGAAAAGCATCCAAGGTCAGCACCTTGACCTTGAGGTCGGCGAGCAGACGCTCCAGCTCCGCCGCTTTATCTTTATTAGCGCTGCCGATGACGATCACGGGGCGGCGGGGCGTCACGGTTATTTTATTTGAGCGATTTTTTTTGGAGCTGGACGAGGTCGCGGATGCCGGACTTGGCCAAGGCGACGAGCTTTTTCATCGCGGTGTCGTCGAACGGTTCGCGTTCGGCGGTCCCCTGCACCTCGATGAACTTGCCCGAGCCGGTCATGATCACGTTCATGTCCACGTCGGCGGACGCGTCCTCGACGTAGCAAAGGTCCAGGCACGGTACGCCTTTGACGACACCGACGGAGACGGCCGCGACGTGGTCGCGGAGCGGGTTCTCGGTGATGATGCCGTCTTTGAGGAGTTTCTGACAGGCGTGAGAGAGAGCGACGAACCCGCCGGTGATCGACGCGCAGCGCGTGCCGCCGTCGGCATAAAAAACATCGCAATCGATCAGGATCGTCCGCTCCCCGAGTTTCTGCATGTCCATGACGCTGCGGAGACTGCGGCCGATGAGCCGCTGGATCTCGGAGCTGCGGCCGTCGACCTTCCCCTTGGAGATATCGCGGGAGACGCGGGTCGGGCAGGACCTCGGGAGCATCGCGTATTCGGCGGTGACCCAGCCCTTCCCGGAGCCTTTGAGGAACGGAGGGACCTTGTTCTCGATCGTCGCCGTGCAGAGCACCTCGGTGTCCCCCACCGTGACCAGACAGGAACCCTCGGCGTGGCGGTTGGCACGCGCTTTGAGCCGCGCCGGGCGCATCTGCGAGGCCGCGCGGCCGTCGTGGCGCTTCATTATTTTTTCTTCGCTTTCTTCGCGGGCTTGGCGGCCGCAGCCTTGGACTTCTTGGCGGACGACGGGGCCTTGGAAACGGCGGCGGGAGCCTTGTCGGCGGTCTTCGCCGCGGGGGCCGTCATCACGGCCGCGGACGGGCCTGAGCCGCCCGGACCCTGCTGAGGACCCTGCGGGCCTTGAGGCCTGCCGCCCTGCTGCGGGTGGACCCGGCCCTCGGCCCGGCGCTTGGCGAAACACGGCTTGCAGTAGATCGCTCGCTCGGGCGACGGCCGGAATGGCACTTCACAGGGGTCATTGCAGTCAGCACAAACCGCTTCGTACATCGTCCGGTCATGGCGGCTGGGATGTTTGGGCTCCAGCGGCGCGATCGGCCGCGAAAAAACCTGCTGGCTCTGCGCGGGGCGCGGCCCCTGGGAGAACGGGTTATGACCGGACTGCGCGGAGCGTTCCTGCGGGCGGCCCGCCGTCGTGTGCGCGATCACGGTGTCCATTTTGCGCTCGAGCGCGCCGAGCCGGTCCATCAATTTGGCCATCAGCCCGTCCAAATAAGGGTCCACCTGGGGCACCGCTCCGCGGGACTTGGTCTTGGTCTTCTTGCTCATGATGCGCTCCGTTGGTTCATGGAAGGGTTATGGCCTAAGATCATCTCATCCCCCATATCTTGTGCATCTGGGGGATGACACGGACGTCTTTGAGCGACGCGGCGGCCAAAGCGAACAGTTCGTTTTCGATGCGCTTCATCGCGTCGACGCTGATGCCGGTCATAAGGCTCTGGGGCTGAAAAATGAACGGGATGCGCGGGTCCACGTCGGCGGTGATGCGCACGGCGCTCAGGATGTCCTCCGTCGAGACCTCGGGGGTGATGACCGTCTTCACGAACACTTCCGTGCGGCGCGCGACGGCCAGGAAATCCCGGTGTTCGGTCCAAAAAGCGCGGTCGGACGTCCCGGTGGGCGGCTTGAAGTCCATCGCGACGATATCGATCTGACCGACCACACGCTCGAGCACCTTGGGCAGCGTGCCGTTCGTCTCGAGGTACGTCAGAAGGCCGCGGGCCTTAAGCTCCGGAAGCAGCGCCTCGATGGCCCTCGGGTAGACCAGGGGCTCACCGCCTGTGAGGCTGATCGAATGGTGGCGGCCCTGCTCCCGCTCGAAGCCGTCGATCTGGCCCAGGATATCGGCGATCGCTACATTGCGGTACATCCCCTTCTGCATCTTGTCGAGTTCATCGCAGTAATGGCAATGCATGTTGCACCGGCCGAAACGGACGAAGACCTGCTTCTTGCCGAGGTACGGCCCCTCACCCTGGATGGACGAAAAAATCTCCGACACTTCCGCCGTCAGCGGCGTCGTCTGGGTGTGTGAGTTGGGTCGGGTGTTATTTTCCATAAAAGTACTTTTCTAAAAGGTCATGACACGCCGTCAGGCGGTCTGGAATTCCTCGTCCACCACGCGCTCGACCGAAGGGATCCCGCTGCCGAGGAATGTCTCGCCCAGGCGCTTGAAGCTCAGCGCGTCATCCGACACGAAGCACTTGAGCTTCGCGGACACGGGGCCCGGAACGGCGGCCAACCCGAGCTCTTTGAGCACGAATTTGGCGGAAAGGGCGGTTTCTTCGGCCGGGTCGATCAGGGCCACGCCCGCCGGCAGAGCCGCGGCGATCCGGTCGGCCAGGATCGGGTAATGGGTGCAGCCCAGGATGAGGCTGTCGATGTTCTCCTTGGCCAGCGGATCGATGTACTTATGGACGACCGCGTCGACGACCTCGCCTGTCCTCCACCCTTCCTCGACCAGCGGCACGAACAGCGGACACGCCGCGCTGTAAACGCGCGCGTCGGGCTCCAGGCCGTAGATCGCCCGCTCGAATGAACCGCTTGAGACCGTCGAGCGCGTCCCGATCACACCGATGCGCTTGGTCTTGGACATTTCGACCGCCTTGCGCGAGGCGGGATCGACCACACCGAGGATCGGCAGGCCCGGGAACT
>CAZHID010000002.1:0-27695 GCA_964532445.1 uncultured Planctomycetia bacterium
ATCATGTACCTCACCGCTTATGAGATGGGTTATCGCGGGAAGCCCCAAGCGCTCGGTGAGCCTTCGGTCTCCCTGCCGTACGTGGTCAAGTACCTGGATTTTTTGAGGAAAAAGCTCGGCAACAACGAGCGCGCGGTCATCAGCGCGTACAACGCCGGCCCCGGCGGTGTGGGAACGAACCCCGGCTACACGTCCAAGGTCATCGCCTACCTGAAGCAAGCCCCGTCCGACTGGCAAGTCTACGGCACGAGCTAAGTCCGGTCCCGCAAAAATCACACGACCCGACCGGCTTAACCGGTCGATTTCATTCCGAAGGAGATACCGTTCGTGGTGAGGAGCAGAACTTCACCGATCTCGTTCTTCGTCTCGTCGCTCAGGCGCTCATAGCCCGGTTCGCGCATCTTTGAGAGATAGCGCAGCTGGAGGAAGTTCAACGGATCGACGTAGGGGTTGCGCAGACGGATCGAGGCGTTCAGCACCTGGAGACGCTCAAGCAGGCGCCGCTGACCGGTGATCTGGATCACTTTTTCGACCGAACGGCGGTGCTCGCTTTGGAGACGTTTGTGGATATCCTCACGGAGCTTCGTGTCATGCACCAGCTGCGAATACAGCTCAGCGATATAAAGGTCCGCCTTGGCCAGGGAGATCTGGACGTTGTCGATCAGCGACCGGAAGAACGGCCATTCGGCGTACATGGCCTTGAGCTCGCTGAGCCCGGAGCCCTTGCGCTCGCGGATGAACTGGTCCACGGAGGCACCGACGCCGTACCAGGACGAAACGATGTAACGCGACTGCACCCAGCTGAACACCCAGGGAATGGCCCTCAGGTCCTCGATGCGGCGCGACGCGCGGCGCTTGGCGGGACGTGAGCCGATCTTGGTCATCTCGATCACCTGGATCGGGGTCGCCTGATAATAAAAGTCGAGGAAGTTGTCCGTCTCGAAGATGAGCTCCCGATAGAACTTATGGGACGCCGAGGACAGGAATTCCATTTTTTCTTCCCACGCGCGGGTCTGCGGCGTGGACTCACGGGACTTGGAGACGGTGTTGGTCCAGGCCACCGCGGTGATGAGCTGCTCGATGTTGCGCGCGGCGATCGTCGGGTTGGTGTACTTCTGCGACACCACCTCCCCCTGCTCGGTGATCTTGATGCGTCCGCCGAATGCCGCGAACGGCTGCGCGAGAATGGCGCGGTGCGACGCGCCGCCGCCGCGGTCGACGGTCCCGCCCTTGCCGTGGAAGAACCTCAGCTCGATCTTGTGGCGCATCGCGGTCTCGGCGAGTTTTTTCTGCGCCTGATTGAGCTTCCAGTTGGCGGTGAGGTACCCGCCGTCCTTGTTGGAGTCCGAGTATCCGAGCATGACCTCGTGCAGGTTCCCGCGCGAGGCGACGTACGACTGGTAAATGGGGATCGTGAGCAGCCGGTCCATGATGGCCGGCGCGGCGGCCAGCGCGTCGATCGTCTCGAAGAGCGGCACGATGCTGATGCGCGACTCCTTGACCTGGTAATTCTCCACCATGATGAGGCCCGTGAGCTTGCAGAGGAAGAAAAAGCCCAGGAGGTCCGAGGGCTTCTCGGACATCGAGATGAGGTAGTTCTCGACCATGCCCTGATAGGACTTCTCCGAGAGGTCGCGGATCGTCCGAAGCTGCTCGAGGATGTCCGCGGCGTCGGCGGACAGCTCCTTGGGTACCTTGTGCAGGTCTTTTTCGAGGATCTGTTTGATGAGCTCGTCCTCGTCCGGCTCCTCGCCGAGGACCTCACGGACGGCCGCGCGGATCTTCGAGCTGTGGTCGCGGAAGTCGAGGCGCGCCATGTGGAAGCCGAACACGCGCACCTGGTCGATGAGACGCTGGAGGTCGCCGGCCGCGGCATGGCGGCCGCGGTTGGCCTTGAGACTGCGCGAGATCACCTCGAGGTCCTTGGCGAACTCCTCGGCGGATGAGTAGCCGTACCCCTCTCCGGCGAACGTATTCTCGAGCTTCTTGTGGATCAGCGAAAATTTCTTGCGGTACATCTCGGTGGACTCGTACCGCTTCATCTCGCGGGCGAGGTCGGGCAATTTTTCGCAGTCGAACGCGATCGACTCCATGATCTCGTCCGACACGGGGATACGGACCGTCGACTGGCTGAAACGACGGATCAGTTCCTCGACCTGAGCGAGGTAGGTCCCGAACATCACCTCGCGGTGTTCGCGGGCGGTACGGCGTGTGACGTCGCAGGTCACGAACGGATTGCCGTCGCGGTCGGCGCCGACCCAGGACCCGAAGCGCACGAACGGCGGCGCCGGAAAGTCCTCGCCCGGATAGACCAGGCGGAATTCCTGACGGAGCTTCTCATGGACCGCCGGCACAAGCTTGAGGATGGTCCGCTTGAAGTAGAAGCAGGTCTGCTCGACCTCGTCCATCACGTTCATCTTGCGCTGGCGCACCTCGGAGGTCTGCCAGAGCACCTCGAGCGTGCGCTTGATGTCCTCGAGCAGGACATCGCGTTCGAGGAAGGTGCGCTCGGCACGGTTGATCTCGGTGAGCGCGGTGTCGATGCGCAGAAGGTGGTCGAGGACCGTGCGGCGCTTGGCCTCGGTCGGATGCGCCGTGAGGACCGGTTCGACCTCCAGACGCGAAAGCTGCTCGCGCGCGTCGGCGGCCGAGACGCCGCGGCGCTTCAGGTCGTTCAGGAGCTTGCGCAGCGACATGTCCTGCTGGCGCGACGGATCGCGGTCGTAGTCGCGGATCCGGCGGACGCGCTGCATCTCCTCGGCGATGTTGACGAGCTGGAAAAAGATCGTGAACGCGCGCGCGACCTTGTAGGCGTCGTCGAGCGAAAGGGAGTCGATGAGTTTTTCGAGCTTCTTGACGAGCTTGCTGTCGTGGCGCGCGCGGATGGCCTTGGACGCGCGGCGGATCTCCTCGATGATGTCGAAGAGGCGCTTGCCCTCCTGCTCGCGGATGACCTCACCCAGGAGCGTGGTCAGAAAGCGCACGTCCTTGCGGAGACGGTCGAAGCTCGAGAATTTGGCGGACTGGTCGTGGGCGGCTCTCATAGCCGATTATGATATCACACGGTCATCCAGGCGGAAGCGGATGGGGACCTGCACGGTGGATTCGACGGACAGCGGTCCGACCCGGGCGGGCTCAAAGATCCAACGCCGGACGGCCGCGAGTGCCGACCGGTCCAGATGCTCGTGGCCCGAACCTTCAAGAAGACTGACCTCCTTGGGCCGGCCCGAACGGTCAACGACCACTTCCAGCAGGACCAATCCCTCTTCCCCGGCGCGCCGGGCGGCTTCCGGATAACGCGGGGCGGGGTTCCTCAAATAACTCGGTTTTGCGGCGACTTGCGCGCCGGATGACGCGCGCTGACTCACCGCGTCCTGGCCCGGAACCGCGGAACTACCGTCGCCGATCGGGCCGGGTCGGGACGCGATGGGCGGTTGGACCGCGGCGGCAGGAGGCGGCTCGGCGAGAACCGCTTCCGACGCCGGTTCGGGCTCGGATTCGATCGCGGGGGTGGGTTCGGGTTCCCGGACCGCTTCCACCGGCTCTTGGACCGGTTCTTGCTGAACGGTATCCGCCGCTTCCGCGGCCGCCGGCAGCGCGGCGATGAGCTCGACCTCGATGGCGCTCGCGCCTTCGGTCACACCGTACCCCGCCGGACGGGTCCACAGCCAGCCGCTTAGAAGCAGCATCGCTCCATGCAGCACGACCGAAAGAACGAATCCCTTGATCGGGTCATGGCGGTCCGGCATGAACGGTGCGGAGCGTTCGGACCGTCCGCGGACCCCGTGCGGTACGACGGAGGCCGGGGCTGACGCGGCCGCGTTCACGCGTCGTCCCGCCGCGTCTGGATCATGACTTTTTGGATCCCCGCCCGCCGGATCTCATCGAGCGCGCGGACGACCGAGCCGAACCCGGCCGCGTCGTCCCCGTTCAGGACCACTCCGGACTCCGGATGCTCACGGCGCAGACGCTCCAGACGCGCGGGCAAAGCCTCAACAGGAACCGCCTCTTTGCCGAGATAGAACAGACCGTCACGGTCCACAGTCAGCGTGAACGTTTCCGCGCGATCGATGACCGCCGACGTCCGGCTCCCAGGGAGCTTCACGGTCACCCCCTGGTTCTGGACCATCGAGAGACTCACCATCACAAACGTCGCGAGCAAAAAGAAAACGATGTCGATGAGCGGGATGATCTCGATCCTCGCCTTGCGGCGCGCGTGCGGCGAAACGATGCGGATCATGAGCCTTGAGCGCTCCGGTCCTTGAGCAGGAGCTCCAGGTGGTTGGACGCGTCCTCCAGCTCGTGACGGGCTTCCTCAAGCCGCGCGTTGAGGTAATTGAACGGCAGGAGCGACACGATCGCGATGCCGAGGCCGAACGCGGTCGCGATGAGCGCTTCGGCGATGCCGCCCGTGATCGCCGACGGCGCGTCAAGCTGGCTTCCGCCGATGAGACCGAAGGCCCGGATCATCCCGGTCACGGTGCCCAGAAGTCCCAATAAAGGCGCGAGCGTGATGATCGTGTCGAGCTCCGGAAGGCCCCGGCTGAAACGCTTGAGCTCCTGGTTGGCCGCGCGCAACAGCGCGTTCGAGAACGACGTCCCGCGATGGGCCAGACCCGCGGCGAGGGTGCGCGCCACGAAGTCCGGAGAACCTGAACCGATCTTCGCCCCGGCGTCCGGCTGGCCGCGCTCGACGGCCCGCAGGATCTCCTCGACCGACCCTGGCCGCCGGCTGACGCGCTCGCGCCAGATGAAAAAGACGCGCTCCAGCGTGATCGAAAGCGCCGTGACCGATGTGACGAGCAGCGGCCACATGATCGGGCCGCCTTTGACGAAGATCTCTATCATGCGATCATCCCCACTTGTATTTGAACCCGCCAAAGGCGTTGCGCCCGTCGGCAGGATCGATGCCGTCCCCGCGAACCCTCGCAAAGTAATGTTCGTCGAACAGATTGTTCACGCCCGCGAACGCGGTCCACGCGTCCGTGATGTCCCAATCGAACGTGAGGTCCCAGACCTTGTACGAAGACACCGTTAACTGCGCAGTATTATTGTCGTTGGCGAAATGGTCGTCAACGAAAGTCGCGGCCAATCGCGCGCGCAGCCGTTCCTTCCACCCTGCCTGGATCCCGGCCTTCTGGATGAAGTCCGGCGCGTATTGGGGCGTCTTGCCGGTGTTCGGCCCGCCGGTGAATTCCGCGTCCAGGAACATCGTGTTGTAAAAAAGCTTGAGACTGGCCTCCGCGTCGGCCCCGGACTCCGCCCCGAGCAAACCCAACGCGTCGAGCTCGAACGCCGCTTCCACGCCCTGATGACGGGCATCGCCGACGTTCTGGACCGTGCTCAAGCCGCCGATCGTCGCGCTGCCGATCTGATCATCAAATTCCATATAAAAGTAGCTCACATCGACGGAAAGATGGCGGAAAAAGCTCCCGCGCAAACCCAGGTCCGACTGCCACGACCGCCCTTCCTGGAGGTCCTGGTTGACCACCTGGTTCGTGCCGTTCGGGACCGCCTGCGTGAAGATCATCGGCCGGTAGCTTTGAGAAAAGTTCGCGTAGCCCGTAAGGTCCGGAGCAAGCTCAAGTTCCGCGGCCACGCCGGCCAGCGCCACGAAGTCGTGGATGGACTCATCCGACAGCGGCACGGTCGTCGTGTGGAGGTTGATGTTCTCCTGAAGGTCCTGCCAGATGTTCTCCAGCCGCACGCTCGGCGTCACCGACAGCACACCCATGCGGAACAAGTTCTCCGCGAACACGGACAGGTAATTCAGCGAGCGGTCCGCGTCCTTGCGGACCGATCCGTCGACCGCATCAGCGGTGAGACCCCGCTTGTCGATACGCGGTGAATCCGTCTGATGGTACAGCGCGCCGTAAGTCAGCGTGTGTTCGTTCTCGGAGAAAAAAGCCGGATAATCGCGGCGGATCCTGGCTTCAACGCCGAGGGTGTCGAATTCCTGGTTCTCGATGTCGTTGGTCGACGCGGTCGCTCCGCTCGGAACGGTGCCAAAACCGCCGCCGCGCTGACGCCAGCTCAAACGCTCATAATGCGTGTAATAGGCCTTGGCTTCCAAGCGCGTCGCCTCGTCGAGGTCCCGCTCGAACGCCAGCCAGCCCGCATAGCGGTTGAGCTCGAAGCGGTCGGCAAGCTTGGCGGTGAACGCGTCATCCAGGTCGAATTGGGCGCGGGTCAGACCGCCGGGTTCCCCGTGCGCTTCCTCGTACAGATCAAGACCCAGAGTCCATTTGCCGTCCAGTCCGCGATCCCACACGAGCTTGAGACCCGCCCCATCCACCTCCGACTGGCTATTGAAGTCTCGGAAGCCCTGGGATTCCCGATGGTGATAATACCCGTGATACCCGAGGCCGGAACCGTTGTCCGTTCCGCTCACCGATGTGTAGTTGGAAAAAAGGTCGTTCGATCCCCAGCTGTTCTCGGTCGACACCTGAAGCGGTGAGCCCTCATAGGGGTCCACCGTCACAAAGTTGAGCGCGCCGCCCGGCTGCGGACCATACATGAGCGCGGCGCCTCCGCGCAGGAACTCCACACGGTCCACCGTCTGGACCGCGGGCACGTAATAGGCTTCCGGATAGCCGAACATGTCCGCATGGATCGGGATCCCGTCCTTGAGCACCTGGGTGAACTGCGCGCGGTGCGGCTCGAGTCCCCGGTAACCGACGCTGAAGAGCGGCGTGGACTCTTCGCTCAGCAGAAGTCCGGGAGTGCTCTGAAGCACCTGCCGGAAGTTGTTGTTGATCACGGGCGGCGCGTCTCCGAGCCGGATCACTGACGATTTTTTTCCGGAGTAGATCTTCGTGCCGTCGACCGCCGGAAGCGACTCAACGACGGTCCCCGCGCCGGTGCCCGACGCGTCCCGATCTCCGGACACGACCACCTCGTCCATCACCGTCGAAGAGGTCGCGGCGTGGGCCGGACCGGACAGCATCACAAGCAGATAGAACCATGCCCGCGCCTTGGCATTGGGGATCAGGTATTGTTTGCACATGTTCATTTTTTCCTTCGTATCGGACGCGCTAGGTACTTGTTTGGCTCGGGCGCTTTTCATCCCTGGCGATTTTTTTATAAAAGCGCTTGGCGGTCCGCCCATCGGCGGACCTTTCAAAAGATCCCGGTCAGGCCTTGCGGCCGACCGCGTAACTGAAGGCTTTGCGCACCCGGAAGCTCACGGCGTCCACGACGACCACGACCGCGAACGTGAGCAGGAGCGCCGTCATGAGGCTCCGGTACTGGAGCATCTGCGCGTATCCCATCATGTAATACCCGATCCCGCCCGCGCCGACGAATCCCATGATGGTCGACGCGCGAACATTGTATTCGAACATAAAGATGAGCTGGCTCAGCACCTGATTGGCCGTTTCGGGCAGAACGCCGTGCCAGAACACCTGCAGGCGGCTCGCGCCGACGCCGCGGAGCGCCTCCACGACCTCCGGATCCGCGGCCTCGAACGTCTCGTAATAGAACTTGGCGAGATACCCCACCGTGTAAGCCGCGACGGCGAGCACGCCCGCCTTGGCGCCCAACCCCACCACGACGACCGCGATGAGGCCGTAGATGATCGACGGAACGGAACGGATCGCGCCGATCAGGACGCGCGCCGGCACCGCGACGGCCGGACCGAAGAGCGAACGGTCCGCGAGACATCCCAGCGGCACGGACACGATGAAACCGATGAGCGTCCCCGCGAAGGCGATCTCGATCGTCTGGAAAAGGGAGCCGATGAGCGTGCCGAGTGACGATGGGTCCGGCGGGAACATCCGTCCGATGAAGTCCGCGCCGTTCGCCCAGGAACGCCCCCAAGACTCGCCGCTCAGGAGCCCCAGATGTGCGGCCGCGGCGACGCCGGCCGCGAACACCGCCCAACCGATCACCTGATGGGCGGTCCGCCGCGTCAAAGTTTTCATTGGATCTTCTCCAGCAGTTCAGCCGCCAGGACAGGACGCGCCCGGTCGAGCATCACGCGGCCGTTCTTGAGCGCGATCACGTGGTCCGCGGTCGCCGCGGCGACGTCCAGATCGTGCGTCGTGATGATCCAGCCGATCCCGCCGGCCGCGGTCTGCCGCACGAGCTCCAGCATTTCAAGCGACGTGACCGCATCGAGCTGCGAAACAAATTCGTCCGCGAGCACGAAGTCCGGCCGGCGCAAGAGGCACCGCGCGATGGCGACCCGCTGACGTTCGCCGCCGCTCAGGTCCCCGACGATCTCCTGCTCCTTGTGGGCTAGCCCCACGCGTTCCAGCAGCGCTCGCGCTTCGCAGAGCAGCGGGGCCGGCCAAAGCCCCGGCATGGAACGCAGAGCGCCCACGCGAGCGAGCGCGCCGGACAGAACGTTCTGCAGCGCGGTCTGATTGCGTACAAGACCGAGCCCTTGAGGGACATAGGAAGTGACGCTGCCCGGAGAGCGCCGGATCGCGCCGGACGAGGGCTTTAAAAGGCCCTGCAGAAGTTTGAGCAGCGTCGTCTTGCCTGACCCGCTGCGGCCGACGAGCATCGTAACGGCCCCCGATCGGGCGCGCAGCCCCGCCCCGTCCAGCACGCGGGGACCTCCGGGATACGCGAAGCTCACCTGTTCCGCGGTGATCTCTGCCTGGGGGACGGCGCGGCTCAAAGTCATTTCTTTTCCGTGAATTCCAGACCCGTGCGCTCCAGCATCCCGGCCAGCGCGGACAAATGCCCGCTCCCCGCCCGCTCGAAGCGCACAAAGATACCTGACACGAACTTCCGCATGAGCGCGCGGTGCTCAGGCGCGTTCAACTCCAACAGCGCCGCCGTCAGCCTTTCGCGGTCCGCGGACCCGAGCGTTTTAGCCGCGACGACGGCGTGGGACGGGATCGGCCCCTGCTCAGCCACGACGCGGGACGCCGCCAGCGCTTCGACAAAAAGTTTTTCGGGCACGTCTCCCGCGATCACCGTCACGTCGACCTGGCCCGACTTGAGCGCCTCGACCCCCTGCGGATAACCGCCCGCAAAAAGCACCTCTGAGAAGAACTGCTTGGGATCCGCCGCGCCGGCAGCCGATCTGACGACGAGGCCCTCAGCGACGAGCTTGTCGAGCGGAGCGACATAACCGGAGGTCGAGATCGGGCTCGGGAACGCGGCTTTGTGGCCGCGCAGATCGGCGAGCGTCTTCACGGGTCTGTCCGGACGCACGATCCAGTAAGAGCGGTAATTGGGCGCCTCGCCAAGTTTCCCATCCACCATGACCTCGCGGACCTCCGAGAGGATCACGCTCGCCCCCGCCTCCCGTTCAGCGAGCCGGGCCGGCCAGGCGCCCATGAACGCCGCGTGCGCGTGGCCATAACGGAGCGCTTCGACGACCCCCGCGTAACTCGCCGGAAAAAGGATCTCGATATCCCGGCCAAGCTTTTTTTCCAAAAAAACCTCGAGCTCCTTCGCCTGGTCCGATAACGCGGCCGTAGTCGCGGTCGGTTGGACGGCGATGACCCACTTGGCCGACGGCTGGGAACCGCTCCCGGCCGCGTCTGCCGGCTCGGGGGCGATCAAAAAAGAAGCGGCCACGAACACGATCGGCGCCGTGACCAGCGCGAGCGCTCTGAGCATATACCGGATTTCCATATTCACGCCTTTCATTTGGTCAGGATCAGCTTTCCCTGCTTCGTTTTCATAAGCCGGTACAAAATACCGCGGTGGCGGATCCAAACGGATGATGCGGTGCCCAATATCCGCTCCGAATCGACCACTTTTTCGGCGCTAGGATTCAGCACCGGGTCTTGACCTTCGTCTTGTGACGCATGGGACGGATCTAACATTGCGACTGATTCTCATTGATAGGTTAAAAAGAAACCTGATTTCTAATGAAACCAGGTTTCAATTGAGACTTGATCTTATCAGTCTTAATCTACGAAGTCAACAGGATCGGATCAGTCCATCTGCTGCGAGGAGGACGAACGGCCGCTGCCCCCGCGACGTCCGCGAAAACCTCCGCGGCTTCTGCGAAAACCCCCGCGATTGCCGCCCTGTCCCTGGCTGCCCTCGGGACGCGGACGCGCTTCGTTGACGTTGATCGCGCGGCCCTTGAGCTCTTCCCCGTTCAGGGCGCGGATAGCGGCCTGGATCTCGGAGCGGTTACTCATCTCGACGAAGCCGAAGCCCTTGGACTGGTTGGACTGACGGTCGCGGACGACCTGCGCGGAAGTGACCCTGCCGTGCGGCTCGAACGCCTTGCGGAGGTCCTCGTCGGTCACATCGTAGGAGAGGTTACCGACATAGAGCTTGAGCGAGCTCCCGCTGGAACCCGAATGACCGCCGTAGCCCGATGATTTCTTAAACCCGAAAAAAGCCGCTATTTTGGAGAAAAAGGATTCTGATGACATAGATGTGTGTGGTTGATCGTGCGGAAATAAGGAGCGGTTGATGATCGAACTACGATAACAATGCGAACTGCGAACGCGGCAGTATAGCACCCCCACCCTTCCGTTTCAAGAAAAGCGCCCCTTCGGTTGCCCGAAGAGGCGCTTTGAATGAACGTCCGCCGCGCTTCGCTCCGGGGGAGCGGAACGGGCCCAAGACCGCTTAGGCCTTGTGGTGGTGATGTCCCGCGTGCCCGGCCTTCTTGAGCTCCATGGCCTTGGCCTTCTGCTCAGGGGTGATGATCGCCTTGAGGTCCGCGTACGCCTTGACCGTGGACTTGGCGCCCAGGGCCATGCCCGCCATACCGCTGTCGATCATCGACTCCAGGGCTTCCACGTCGACCTTGTCCTGGCCGAGGCGGTTTTCCATCTCAAGCGCGAAGATCTGCATCTCGGCCATGCCGCGGATGGAGTTCTTTTCGACCTCGAGGTCGAGGGCCTTGATCTGGGCGATCTGGTCATCGGTCAGACCCAGCTCGTCCTTGTGCTCCAGGATCCAGCAGACCTTCTGGCAGAACTTCGCGGCGATCGGGCAGGGCGAGGAAGCGTGACCGCAGCCGCGGCCGTAACCGCCCATCTTCTTGCAGGAACCGGACTTGGCGCAATCTCCGCCCTTGTCGCAGCTCCCTTTGGCGCAGCCGCCCATCATGCCGCCCTTATCGCATCCACCTTTCATCCCGCCGCTGATCGGGCAGGACTTGCCTTCCGGACCACCCTCGTGATGACCGGCGATCGCGGGCAGAGCCGCCAAGCCGAGCATGGTTACGATCGCCAGGACCGGTAAAAAGATTTTCTTATAGTTCATAGAGACCTCCCGTTTACGCGTTATATAGGAACGGGGTCATCATAATCGCCTCGATCAAAGAAAGCAATGGCAATCGATTTTGAGCATTTCCATACCGCACCCGCCGGCCGAGAGGCCGTTTTGGGCTTTGCAGAAGCCCTCAATCTTGATATCCTTTAGCCACATGATCGAATTCTTCACCGAGTTTTTCTCCAAATTACACCACCTGGACGAGCTCATCCGCTGGGGCGGCTACACCGCCCTGACGATTATTGTCTTCGCCGAAACGGGTCTGCTCGTGGGTTTTTTCCTCCCCGGCGACTCGCTGCTCGTCACCGCGGGGCTTGTGTCGGCGCTCGACGGCACGCTGAACATCTGGATCCTGACAGCGCTCCTCGTCGCGGCGGCCATCATCGGCGACACGGTGGGTTACTGGATCGGCTATCACCTCGGTCCGCGTCTCTTCAATAAGGAAAACAGTCTGCTTTTCCACAAGGACCACATCACCAAGACCCGTAATTTTTACGACAAGCACGGCCCCAAGACGATCGTCCTCGCGCGCTTCGTCCCTATCGTGCGCACCTTCGCCCCCACCATCGCGGGCGTCGCCAGGATGGATTATAAAAAATTCGTCACCTACAACGTCTTCGGCGGCGTGCTCTGGGTCGGCAGCATGCTGCACGGCGGTTATTGGCTGGGACGTCTCATCCCGAACATCGAAAAGCACATCCACATCGTGATCCTCGTCGTCATTTTCGTGTCGCTCATCCCCATCTTCAACGAATGGCGCATCTCGCGCGCGCACAAACCTAAGTCCGAAAGGGTCCCCTAAATGAGCTCGATCATCGCCGGCCGCTCCCGTTCCGTCCGAACTTCCAGCGTCCTGCGGGCTTGGTCCGCCCCCCTGTCGCTACTGCTCGCGCTCGGCCTGCTCGGGGGCTGCGCCTCCCAGCCCGGGACCGGGGACGGACCCAAGGCTGCCGCGCCGTCCGTGATCAAGATCGGCTGCGCGGCGCCGCTCACGGGCGACCAGGCCCAGATCGGCATCGACCATTGTCAGGGCGTGCAGATGGCGGTCGAGGAGTTCAACGCGGCGGGCCGTCTCGCCGGCACACGCGTTGAGATCCTCAAGATGGACGACCAGCGCAACCCCGCTCAGGCCGTGAACGCCGCCAAGAAGCTCGTGTCCGACCCGGCGGTCCTCGGTGTCATCGGTCACTTCAATTCCAGCTGCACCCAGCCGGCCTCCGCGATCTACCACGGCGCCGGGATGACCCAGATCACCGCGGCGTCCACGAACCCCGACCTGTCCAAGCAGGGCTTCAAGACCTTCTTCCGCGTCGCGGCCACGGACGACGTCCAGGGACCCAAGGGCGCGCGCTTCGCGGCCAAACAGCTCGGCGTGAAGCAGCTCTTCGTCATCGACGACAAGACGACGTACGGCAAGGGCCTCGCCGACGCGTTCGAGAAAGAAGCCGCGGCGCTCGGCATCAAGATCCTCGGACACGAAGGCATCACTCAAGGCGACAAGGACTTCAATCCCCTTCTCACCAAGATCAAGCCGCTCCAGCCGGACCTCATCTACTTCGGCGGCATCTACCCCGAGGGTTCGCTGCTCCTGCGCCAGGCCCGCGCGCTCGGCATCCCCGCGCCGTTCATGGGCGGCGACGGCATCGCGACCCACACGCTCGTCGAGCTCGCCGGCGCGGCGGCGTCCGAAGGGACCTACGCCACGATGGTCGGCGGCGACATGAAGAAGGTCCCCTCCGCGACCGCGTTCGTCGAAGCCTACGAAAAGCGCTACGGCAAGCTCGGTCAGTGGTCCGCGTACGGCTACGACGCGGCGAACATCCTGCTCAAGGCGGTCGAGACCGCGGCGGCCAAGGACCGGGCGGGCGTCCTCGCGGCCATGCGGACGGTCCCCTCGTTCACCGGCATCACCGGCAGCGTCGTCTTCGACGAAAAAGGCGACAACAAGAACCAGTTCATCGGTATTTTCAAAGTGACCGGCGGCGAACTCGTCTACGTCGGCCCCGCGGAATAAATTGAGTTGGGACGTATTTTTTCAGCAGTGCGTTAACGGCCTCACGATCGGCTTCATCTATTCCCTGATCGCGCTCGGCTACACGCTCGTCTTCGGAACGCTGCAGCTCATCAACTTCGCGCATGGCGAGATATTCATGGTGGGCGCGTTCGCGGCGCTTTTCATCCACGCGCTCCTGGGCGCATTGCCTCCGGGGCCGCTGAACGCCGTGTTCTTCCTGCCGCTGGTGCTCGTGTTCGCGATGGCGGTCTGCGCGGCGGTGGGCGCGGCGGTCGAACGCTTCGCGTACCGGCCCCTGAGGCACGCGCCGAGGCTCGCGCCGCTCATCACCGCGATCGGCGTCTCCTTCCTGCTCCAGAACATCGTGATGCTCGCCTTCGGTCCCACGGACAAAAGCTTCCCCGACCTCTTCGCGGTCCACAAGTTCCCGATCGGCTCCGGCGGGGCCGGCATCACGAACCTCCAGGTCCTGATCTGGACGGTCTCGATCTTGCTTATGGCGGGGCTTCACTTCTTCATCCGGAACACGCGGGCCGGCAAAGCGATGCGCGCGCTCTCGGATGACCGGGACGCGGCGAGCCTCATGGGCATCAACACCAACCGCGTGATCGCCTCGACGTTCCTCATCGGGTCGGCGCTCGCGGGCGCGGGCGGCGTGCTCTTCGGCCTCTACTACAACACGGTGAACTTCCACGACGGGTACCTGGCCGGCATGAAGGCCTTCACCGCGGCGGTGCTCGGCGGGATCGGCAACATCCCCGGCGCGATGGCCGGCGGCGTGATCCTCGGCGTCCTCGAGGGCTTCGGCGCGGCGGTCATCTCGTCGGAATGGAAAAATGTCTTCGCCTTCGTGATCCTCATCATCATCCTCCTGATCCGGCCGAACGGCCTCTTCGGCTCGCGCGTGGTGAAAAAAGTATGATGCATGTGAGAACGTCATGAGTTTTTTCAACCTGGCGCTTTTCAAGAAAGATCGCGGGCGTCAGGTATTGGCGTTGGTGTTTTTGGTGGCTCTGTTCGTGCCGGTCGTGGACCGGAACGCGTACCGGGTGGACGTGCTGGTGAACGCGGGGATCTTCATGATGCTCGCGCTCGGCCTGAACGTCATCGTGGGTTATGCGGGGATGCTCAATCTGGGCTACGCGGCGCTTTTTGCCGTGGGCGCGTACGCTTATGGGATCCTGAACACGACGCTGGGCGTGCCGTTCTGGATCGGGCTGCCGCTCGCGGGTCTCGCGGCTGCGGGGGTCGGGATGCTGCTCGCCTTCCCCGCCCTGCGGCTCGGCGGCGACTACCTCGCCATCGTGACGCTCGGGTCGGGCGAGATCGTCCGTATTCTCCTGAACAACCTGGACGGCTGGACCGGCGGCCCGAACGGCTTACTGGGCATCGACCATCCGACCCTGCCCTTCGGTTACGACTTCGGTGTCGCGTCGGCGCCGTACTACTACCTGGTCATCGTCCTCATCGCGGCGCTCATTTTCGCGTTGAAACGCGTTGAGTGCTCGCGGCTGGGCCGCGCGTGGATGGCGCTGCGCGAGGACGAGCTCGCGGCCGGCGCGATGGGCATCAACCTGGTCTGGACCAAGCTCTCGGCGTTCGGCATCGGCGGGTTCATCGCCGGCATGGCCGGCAGCGTGTTCGCCGCCAAGCAGGGCACCGTTTCGCCCGACAGCTTCGACTTCGTCGTGTCGGTCATGGTGCTGGCGATGGTCGTGCTCGGCGGTCTGGGCAACATTTACGGCGTGCTTCTCGGTGCCTTGGCTTTGAGCCTGCTTCCCGAATTCCTGCGCGGCTTTGAGATCTACCGGATGCTGATCTTCGGCGCGGCGATGATCGGGATGATGCTGTTCCGGCCTCAAGGCATCCTGGGGGAGGCCCATCACCGGGCGGAGTACAGCCGGGAACGGCGCCGCGCGCCGCGCATCCCGATGAAGCCGTCCGCCGGTCCGACGCCGGGGACCGCCTCATGAAGACCGCCGAGATCGCCCAGACCGACCTGCTCAAGCTCGACGGCGTGACCAAGCGATTCGGCGGCGTCTGCGCGCTCGAGGACGTCTCGTTCCGCGTCCGACGGGGCCACATCCTGAGCGTGATCGGTCCGAATGGCGCGGGCAAAACCACCCTTTTCAACTGCATCACCGGCATCGCGGCGCCGGACGCGGGCAGCGTCCTGTTCGGCGACGCGCAGACTTGCCTCAACCGCCTCTCGCCGTTCAACATCGCCGCGCGGGGCATCTCGCGCACGTTCCAGACGATACGGCTCTTCCGCCACATGAGCGCGATCGAGAACGTCCTCGTCGGCGCGCACACTCAGCTCGGCGCGGGCCTCTGGGGCATCCTCACGCGGGCGCGCTGGGTGCGTCTGGAAGAGGAGCGGGCGATCGGACGCGCGATGCGGCTCCTCGAATTTTTCGGACTGGAGGACAAGGCGCACGAAATGGCCCAGAACCTCCCCTACGGCCACCAACGGCGGCTCGAGATCGCACGCGCGTTGGCTTCCGACCCCAAACTCCTGCTCCTGGACGAGCCGGCGGCCGGCATGAATCCTAAGGAAAAGGAAGATCTCCTCGCCCTCATCCGCGCGATCCGCAACCGGGGCGTCACGATCGTCCTCATCGAGCATGACATGAAATTCACGATGCCCCTTTCCGACCGCGTGGTCGTGCTCGACCACGGCCGCAAGATCGCCGACGGAACGCCCGACGAGGTCCAGCGGGACGGCCGCGTGATCGAGGCCTATCTCGGACGGCGTGAGGAGACCGCCGTATGATCCTCGAAGTGAAGTCGCTCTGTTCCGGCTACGGCAAGATCCAGGCCCTCAAGAGCGTGTCGCTCAAGGTCCCGGCGGGCGGCATCGCGGCGCTCATCGGCTCGAACGGCGCGGGCAAGTCCACTTTTCTCATGACGCTGTCGGGGGTCGTTCGGCCCTGGTCGGGCGAGATCCTGTTCGAAGGCGCGCCGATCCATCGGCTCGGGGCCGACGAGATCGTACGCAGGGGCGTCGTGCAGGTTCCGGAAGGCCGGCGCGTGTTCGCGCGGATGACGGTGGAAGAAAATCTGGACCTCGGCGCTTATACGCGGCCCGCGGGCGCGGACCTCAAGGCCGATAAGGAAGAGTTGTTCGCGCTTTTTCCGATCCTCAAGAAACGCCGGTCGAGCCTCTCAGGCAACCTGAGCGGCGGCGAGCAGCAGATGCTCGCGATGGCCCGGGCGCTCATGAGCCGGCCGAAGCTCCTGCTCCTGGACGAGCCCAGCCTGGGGCTCGCGCCCAAGATGGTGGACGCGGTCTTCGACCTCATCCGCCAGATCAACGCACGCGGCATCACGGTCCTGCTCGTCGAACAGAACGCCTACAAAGCCCTCGCCCTCGCCCAGACCGCCTACGTGATCGAGAACGGCGCCAACGAGTTGGAAGGCCCGGGGCGTGAGCTCCTGACCAATCCGCGCGTCAAAGCCGCCTACCTCGGGGCCTAGACCCCCACACCCGGCCGGACCTCCGGTCCCCTGTCCGGGCTTTTCCGATCTTATTTTTTAAATAGTGAACGTGCGCTTGCCGGGCTTGCGCTGGCGGGACTTGTCGCGGATGAGGAGCTGCTTTGTCTCATAAACGACAAGGGAATTGGGCTTCACGCTGTGGGTGAGAAAAACACCCGCGCCGACCGTGGAACCGGCGCCGATCACCGTGTCGCCGCCGAGGATCGTCGCGTTGGGATAGATCGTGACCCGCTCTTCGACGTCGGGATGGCGCTTACCGCCCTTCACGATGCGGCCAGTCTCGTCCTTGGCGAAGCTGCGCGCTCCGAGCGTGACGCCGTGGTAGAGCTTCACCCAATTGCCGATGCGTGTGGTCTCGCCGATGACGACGCCCGTGCCGTGGTCGATGAAAAAGTGTGAGCCGATCGACGCGCCCGGATGGATGTCGATGCCCGTGCGGCTGTGGGCCCACTCGGTCATCATCCGCGGGATGATCGGGGCGCCCGCCTTGTAGAGCACGTGCGCGGCGCGCTGGATCGAGATCGCCTCGATGCAGGGGTAGGCCAAAATGATCTCCTCGCGGCGGCGCACCGCCGGATCGCCTTCGTAGGCGGCCTCGATGTCGGTCCTGAGAAGCTCGCGCACCTGTGTGAGTGACTTGAAGAATTTGTCGGCGACCGATTTGGTGAGCTTGGCCGCGGCGGCGGATCCCGAAGCTTCGGTGGGACCGCCGCCGGTCAACCGCGCCGCCTTGAGGATCTCTCCCTCCAAAAGGCGGGCAAAGCCTTTGAATTTTCGCGCGGCGAGCTCCTCGCACACGGGCGGCCGCACCGCGCCGTCGTCATGGAAGCCGGGGTAAAGGATCTGCAGCAGGTCTTCGCAGATGCGCGCGACCTCGCGCTTGGAAGGCATGGTCGTGCAATCGGCGGCAGGCCGGCCGGTCCGGGAAGAAGGCTTGCGGGTCCTGGAGGAGCGCTTCATAGAAGGATTATTCTATCACCGGGCAACGGTGTTTCGGCGAGCGGCGATATTTCACTTGGCGGCGATGTTTTCGTATGCCGGGATGACGGCCTTCTCAGCACGCGCGGCGGCGACCCACTCCCGCGACGCGGGCAGCGACTCGACCGCCTTCATGTACGCGCGGGACACCGCGTCCGTCCGGACGCCGTCCGCGAGGAAGCGAAAAACCACCGGCGCGTACATCGCGTCCGCCACGCTGAACCGGCCGAACAGGAACGGTCCGCCCCTCCCCCATTTGCGGCGCGCGGACTTCCATATCCCGAGGACCCGGTCGATGTCAGCTTGCGCGTCCGCGGGAACCTTGAAGCCTTGATAGCGGGCCAGGAAGTGGCACGGCAAATTCTGTCTTAAGGCGGCGAATCCCGCGTGCATCTCGTGCGAAACGGAACGCGCTTCCGCCTTGGCGGAGGGGTCTGAGGGCCAAAGACGCTTGGATGGGAATTTTTCGGCGAGGTGTTCGCAGATCGCGAGGGACTCCCAGACGGCGGCTCGGCCGTCCTTGAGGACCGGGACCCGGCCCGCGGGTGAATAACGGCCGATCTTGGCGGCGGAATCGGCGCGGCGGATCAGGATGAGCTTTTCGGTGAACGGGATGCCGGACGCCTTCATCAGAAGCCAGGGGCGGAACGACCAGGACGAATACTTTTTATTTCCGATGACCAGTTCCACTCACCCCTCCTTGGCGGACGGCCTGGACCGTCTCGTACAGCAGCCTGCCCGCAAGCCCGAGCAGCACCAGCGCCACCAGACCGATCGGATCGAACACGCGCGGCGCGGCCGTGAGCTTGGCGAAGAACGGCCGGGCCATCAGGACGAGCGACCAGACGGTCATCGCGAGCATGAAGCCCATCGGGATCGCGGCGACCCACCAGGCCTTCTTGGACTTCCAGAGCCACACTGAGAGCACCATGAGCGTGAGCCCCGCGAGCAGCTGGTTCGATGTGCCGAAGATCGTCCAGAACACCTTCCACGCCGGGACCGCGTTGCCGGCCGCGTCGGTCAGCTTGAGCGATACACAAAAAAGCGGTATCGCCAGCGAAGCGAGTGTCGCGGTCAAACGGCCCCAGCGGGACTTCCAGCCGGTCAATTCTTCGAGCAGATGGCGGGCCAGACGCGTGGCCACGTCGAGCGTGTCGTAGATGAACGTCGTGAACGCCAAAAGCACGAACGAACGGGCGAGGTCCTGCGGGATACCCAGATGCTGAACGAGCCGGCTTAAGCCCTCGGCGTAGATGCGGTCGGGCGAGGACGAGGTCAACGCGCTGCCCTTCACGAGGATCATGACGGTCGACAGCGCGATCACCGCGACCAGCGCTTCCAGCAGCATGCCGCCGTACCCTACCGCCCGGCAATCGGATTCCTTGTTGATCTGTTTGGATGTCGTGCCGGAGCAGACGATGCCGTGGAACCCGGAACACGCGCCGCACGCGACGGTCACGAACAGCATCGGAAAAAGTCCGATCCCCTTCTCGTTGACGAAGCCCAGGAAGGCCGGGTATTCGATCTTTTCACCGCCGAGGAAGAGCCCCACAAGACCGAATGCCAGCGTCACATAAAGGAAAAAGCCGCCGAGATACCCGCGCGGCTGGAGCAGAAGCCACACCGGGATCACCGACGCGATGAAGCAGTATCCCAGCAGCAGGACGTTCCAGCCCTGTTGCGGCGTCAGGATACCCAGGTCCGGCAAACGCACCGGGATGAAACGCCCGAACCAGACCGCCGCCACTACGAGCAGGAGAAAGAGCGGTGTCGCGAGAACGAGCGGCATCCCGAATTTTTTGAGCGCGATACCCATGGTCAGGCCGATCAGCAGGTACAGGATGGAAGAAGCCGCGACCCCTCCCCCCAGCTCAGGATCGACGAAGGAGCCGGACGTGATGTCGGTGAAGGCGGTGATGACGTAGATGAGCGAGAGCCAGACGAAGAGGAGGAAAAAATACCGGCCCTGTTTGCCGAGGTATTTGTGGACGAGCTCGACCAGCGTCGAGGCGCCGTGTTTGACCGAACCGGTGAGGCTCCAGAAGTCGTGCATCGCGCCGATGAAGATCGAGCCGAACACGACCCAGAGGAGCACCGGCAGCCAGCCGAACCAGAGGCCGGCGAGGATGGGCCCGACGATGGGGCCGGCCGCGGCGATGGCGCTGAAGTGCTGTCCGAGCAGGAATCCCCTGGAGGTCGGGATGAAGTCGACGCCGTCGTTCTTCTCGTGGGCGGGGGTGCGGCCGTCGTCGCTCAGGCCCGCCATCCGTCCCAGGAACCGCCCGTAGGTCAGGTACGCGGTGATCAGGATCGCGCAGACAGCGGCGGCCAGAACGAAAAGGGGCATGCGGGTCTACGAACCGCTTTTCATCGATCCGTTATTTGAAAATCGCATACTGGATGACGAACGAGGCGCTGACGACAGCGACCATGGACATGAGCTTGAGCAGGATGTTGATGCTCGGACCAGCCGTGTCTTTGAGCGGATCACCGACCGTATCACCGACCACCGTTGCCTTATGCGCGTCAGAGCCCTTGCCGCCGTAATTACCGGCTTCGACGTGTTTCTTGGCATTGTCCCAGGCCCCGCCTGCGTTCGACATGAAGACGGCCAATGAGAACCCCGAAACGAGCGAACCCAACAGCATCCCGACCACGCCTTCGGCGTTGAAAAGCAGGCCCACAATGATCGGGGAAGCGATCGCGAGAAGGGCCGGAGCGATCATTTCGCGTTGGGCGGATACGGTACAAATCGAGACGCAGGCCGCGTAATCCGGTTTGCCGGTACCGTCCATGAGACCCTTGATCTCACGGAACTGGCGCCGCACTTCGAGCACGATCGACTGGGCCGCGCGGCCGACCGCGTTGTTCGCCAGTGAACTGAAAAGGAACGGCAGCATGCCTCCGATGAAAAGTCCCGTGATCGTCTTGGGGTCCATCAGACCCGCGGTCAGCGGATGTCCCAAGCGGAGCGCGTCCGCCCGGTAAGCCGCGATAAGCGCGAGCGCGGTCAGGGCCGCAGACCCGATCGCAAACCCCTTACCCGTCGCCGCGGTCGTATTCCCGAGCGAATCCAGCGCGTCGGTACGCTCACGCACGATCGGGTCGAGCTTGGCCATCTGCGCGACACCGCCGGCGTTGTCCGCGACCGGACCGTAGGAGTCCGTGGCCAACGTGATGCCGAGCGTGCTCAGCATGCCGACCGCGGCGATGCCGATGCCGTAAAGACCCACCTCGAAGTTCTGCAGCCCGCCAGCCGCCCAGAACGCGACCCAGATCCCGCCCGCGACCGCGATCACCGAACCCGCGGTGGACATCATGCCCACGCTGATCCCGCTGATGATGACCGTCGCCGGGCCCGTGAGCGCGCTCTTGGCGATGTCCTGCGTGGGCTTGTAGCAATCCGCCGTGAAGTATTCCGTGCAAAAACCGATGACCACGCCGCTGACCAATCCCGCGAGCACCGAAAAGTACAATCCCCGATACTCCGCTCCGAGCGTCCAGGTGATCACAAAATAAGATGTTGTCGCGATCAAAAAGGCGCTCACAAGAATGCCGCGGCGGACCGCGCCCAACAGGGATTTTTGGTCCGCTTTTTCGTGCGTCTGAACAAAGAAAGTCCCGATGATCGAAGCCGCGATACCGACCGCCGCCAACAACATCGGCGCCACGACGCCAGCGGCGCCCAAACCGGCTGCGAACGCGAGCACGACCGTTCCGATGATGGAACCGACATAGGATTCGTAAAGGTCCGCGCCCATTCCAGCAACGTCACCGACGTTATCACCGACATTGTCCGCGATCACCGCCGGATTGCGCGGGTCATCCTCAGGGATCCCCTGCTCGACCTTGCCGACCAGGTCCGCGCCGACATCAGCCGCTTTGGTAAAAATACCGCCCCCCACGCGCGCAAAGAGCGCCTGGGTCGACGCGCCCATCCCGAACCAGAGCATGCCGGTCGTGACGACGCCTTCACGGGCGGAAGCCTCCATTCCCGCGTACAGATATTCGGACAGGAAGTACCAGAATGAGAGGCCTAGAAGCCCCAGGCCCACGACAACGAAGCCCATGACCGCGCCGCCGGAGAACGCGATCCGAAGACCCGCGTTCAAACTCTTGGAGGCGGCGAAAGCTGTTCGACCGTTCGCGCGAACAGCCATTTGCATACCGATGAATCCCGCGAGCGCGGAACAAAGGCCCCCGGTCAAAAAGGCGAATGGCGCCGTTCCCGGCAAATGTCCAAGGCGCGACAGAATGAAGGTCAGCGCGAACGCGGCTGCGAAAAACATGCCCACGACCGTGTACTGCTGCTTGAGATAGGCGCTGGCCCCTTCAGCTATCGCCTTTTGGATCACCAGGATCGCCGGTGTGCCTTGAGGGGACCGGTTGATACGGACCATCAACAAGCCCGCGAAGATCAACGCTACGACCGCCCCGGCCGGCGCGATCCAAAACCATTCGTGCATAAAATGTCCTTCCTTAATGAGCGGCGTCCGTATGGGTTTTTTTGACCGGCCAGATCATCGATGCCGCGACGGAAGCCGCAAGCACGGTGAGGATCACGGCCAGGGACGCCATCACGGGTAAATGGTAATGCTCCGCGATCAGCATCTTGATACCGACAAAAACGAGAATGAGCGCCAGTCCGTACCTGAGGTAATGGAACAGGTCCATGACGCCCGCGAGCGCGAAATAAAGCGACCGCAGACCCATGATCGCGAAGATGTTGGAGGTGTAGGCGATGAAAGGGTCGTGGCTGATGGCCAGCACCGCGGGGATCGAGTCGACCGCGAAGATCAGGTCCGTCATTTCGACCACGATCAACGCGACAAAAAGTGTGGTCGCGTGGAGCTTGCCGTTGATCCGGGTGAAGAAATGCCCGTGATCGGCGCTGTGGGTCACAGGGATGAACTTTTTGAGGATCTTCACGCCGATGTTGTTCTCGGGGTCGATCTTCTCGTCCTTCTTGAACGCGAGCTTGAGACCCGTGAAGACCAGGAAGGCTCCGAACACGTACATGATCCAGGCGAACCGGTGGATGACCGCGACACCCGCGCCGATGAAAATAGCGCGCATCAGAACGGCGCCCAGGATCCCCCAGAACAGGATCTTGTGCTGGAATTTCTTGCTGACATGGAAATACGAGAAAATGATGATGAAAACGAAGATGTTGTCGACCGACAGCGCGTACTCAATGACATAAGCGGCCAGGAACTCGGCGGCTTTGTCGTGTCCGTACCAGACGAAGACGCCGGCGTTGAACGCGAGCGCGGTGAGGATCCAGACGGTCGTCCAGCCCAGCGCTTCCTTGAACTTCACCTCATGGGCCTTGCGGTTCAGCAGCCCGAGATCGAGCGCCATGATGGTCACGACAACGACACCGAATGCGGCCCACAGCCAAAACTGGGTGGTCATGAAGTTCTCCGAAAAATAAGGTGAAGTGATCTATGGAAAGCGGGGTCGAAGGGGGTCATAAGTTCGCAGTATTATACGGTAATCAGGACATTCGCGAAAGAAGTTCCGAAGCCCGGTCGAGGTCGTCCGAGCGGCCGAACAGCACGAGCTCGTCCCCCGCTTCAAGCGTCATCTCGGATTCCGGGTTGTGGTACACCTTACCCGACCTCTCAAGGCCCAATACCGTCACATTCGTCTCGGCCCTCAGGCCGATCTGACGGATCGTCCGTCCGACGGACGCCGATCCTTCGCGAACGGTCATACGGCGCGTCGCCGCGGGCCCCGCTCCGGTCGCGACGGGCTTCTGCCGCGCCTTCTGCCGCAGGAATTCCGAGGCCTTGCGCACCTGCTCCTTATCCCCCACCATGAGCAGGACGTCGCCGGGCTGCAGCGTTTCCTCGGGACCCGGATTGGGGATCGAGTCATCATCCCGGTAGATCGCGACCACGGTCGTTCCGGTCGCGGTCCTCAGCCCCAGCGTCCGCAGGCTCTGTTGCAGGGCGGACTCGCTGAATGGCACGACGAAATCGAGGATCTCGACCTCCCAGGGGTACTGGTCCCGGATGAACTTGACGAGCTCGTCCTGGGCCATCTTGACGCCGGCCGACGACGCGACCGACGCCTCCTTGTCGAACACCCCGAGCATCACGTGCTCCACTTTTTCATGCGTCTTGCGGACCGAGCCCCAGAGCAGCACGCCCGAAATGACCAGGAGACCCGCCAGACCGACACCGATCGGAGGGGTCGGGTTGAAGAAGGACCCCACCGCGAGGAACAAAAGACCGAAGAACACCATCACCAAAAAACGGAACACGTTGTGCACGCCGCGGCCCGCCTCGCCTGAAGGGTCCATGTGGCCGTCCGCCTTCCAGAGATTAAGGAAGACCACGTTCCAGAAGATCCGGTCGGCGGTGTGAGCCAGGCCCAGAAGCGGCGGGAACATCGCGATCCCGACCCCTGTCCAGAACGCCGATCCCGCTTCCCAACCGAAATAACCGCGGACCTGAAGCGCCGCGAAGTACACCACCGCGCCGAACAGCAGGTACCCGGCAAGACGCGGCATGTATTGACCGAGCCCCTTCCATATCTCCGCCTTGCGGCTCCCCTCGAACCGCACGCCGCCGACGTGCGTGAGCCAGGACGTGTAGAAGCCGGCGAAGTTCGAAACGCTCTTCGGCATGGTGCGCCGGATCCCGCCGATCACCGCCGGCGTGTTCTTCATCAGAAGGGGTGTCGTGAGCGCCGTGATCGCTGAGACCGACACAGCGATCGGGTACAGAAAGGCACTCGTCACGTTGAGCGCCTGACCGAGCCGGGCGATGATGAACGAAAATTCTCCGATCTGCGCCAAGCCCAAGCCGACCTTGAGCGAATTGGTTCCCGAATGCCCCGCGAGAAATGCTCCGAGCGAGCATGCCGTGATCTTTCCGATGATCGTCGCGAGCGTGATGATCGTGATCGGCAGCGCATATTCGACGATGATCTTGGGGTCGATCAGCATGCCGACCGACACGAAGAACACCGCGGTGAACATGTCGCGCAGCGGCTCCATCCGTCCGATGACATCGTGCGCGTGCCGCGTCTCGGCGATGACCGCGCCCATGAGGAACGCGCCCAGCGCCGCCGAGAAGCCCGCCTTCGCCGCCAGCAGCGACGATCCCAGCGCCAATCCCAGGACCGTGATGACCAGCGTCTCATGGACCCGCAGGCTGCGGATGTAACTCAGAAGCTTCGGAACGATCAGGGCCGACACGGCGAGACCCACGACGATGAACGTGATCACCCGCATCGTCGAGATGCCCGCCTCGCGGAACGTAAGCTCCCCCGTCGTCGCCAGACCCGACAGGAGCGCGATGATGACGATGGCCAGGATGTCCTCGACGATCAGGATACCCAGGATGATCTGCGCGAACTTTTCCTGGACGACCTTCATGTCGACCAGGACCTTGGCGATGATGGTCGTGCTCGAAATGGACAGGATCGCTCCGAGAAAGAGACTGTCCATGGGTTTCCAGCCGAACGCGTTTCCGAGCGAGTAACCGACGCCGATCATCACGATGATCTCGAGGGTGCCCGCGAACAGCGCCACAAGCCCCACCTTCATGAGCTTCGAGACGCTGAACTCCAGCCCGATCGTGAACAGAAGGAAGACCACGCCGAGTTCCGACAGCGTCTGGATGCTGTGGACGTCCGTGATGAGCGAATAAGGAGGGGTGTTGGGCCCGATCAGAAGCCCGGCCATCAGGTAGCCGAGCACGGTCGGGATGCGCAGCCGCTGGAACAGGATCGTGATCACGGCGCTGGCGCACATCACGACCGCGAGGTCCTGAAGAAAAGTGACGTGCTCCATGATCAGCTTTTAGCCGGCTCTTGCTTATCGATGAACTGATGCCGGTAGATCTTGATCAACGCGAAGAAAAGCGACATCACGATCGGCCCGATGAAGATCCCGAACATGCCGTATTGGGCGACCCCTCCGATCACGCCCACGAGCAGGAGCGCGTACGGAAGGCCGGAGCGCTGGCCGATCACGAGCGGCTGCACCACGTTATCGACCAGGTTGATCGGCACCGCGCCGACGGCGAACAGGATCCCCGCGCGCGTCCAATCCTGCTGGACCGCTAGGTACACGACGAACGGGAACCAGACCGCCGCCGCGCCGACGATCGGCAGAAGCGACGCGAAGAACGTGACCGCCGCCACGAGCGCCGGCAGCGGCAGGCCCAGGACCCAGAACGTGACGCCGGCGATCGCCGATTTGATGAGCGCCGAGAGGACCTGCCCGTGGATCACTGCCGCGAAGGTCTCCTTGAGCTGCCGCATCACTTCTTTTTTATTGTCCTCGTCGAGCGGGAGGATCTTTTCCAGGAACGTGACGATGTTCCGCCCGTCCTTGAGGAAGATGAAGAAGAAGAAAACCGCCAAGAGCGCGTTCACGAAGAGCAGGAGGACGTTCTTGGTGATCTGCGCGGCCTGGGACGCGGCGAACCGGCCCCAGCTGGCGAGCGAGTCCGACACCCAACCGCCGAGCTCGGCCTTCAGCCGCTCAAAAAGCCCCGTCGATCTCGCGCGGTCGACGATCGGCAGGGACGACAGCCAGTCGATGAACGCGATGTACTCGCGGTTGCGGATCCACGCGGTGAGCCATTGCGCGCCGCGGACGGCTTCCCCGCTGACAGCGGCCACCGCCCACACGATCAGCGGCACCGCCGCCGCCAGGACCAGGAGGGTCGTGACGAACGCAGCGGCCGCCTCATGACGCGTCCTTTTAACGACCGCCTGATACAGCGGGTAGAACGCGAACGCCAGGACCGCGGCGAACAGGATCGGTCCCGTGAACGGGCTCAGGATGAGTAAAAAGTGGAAAGATATGAAAAGCAGGATCGCGATGAAGAACGCGGTGATCACGGTGGGTTTCATAGCTGATTATCGCACGGGGAACCCCCTCCCCTCTACAGCAAAAGGAGAGGACGTCCCCCTATCAAAAGATCCCCGCCGCCAACAGCGCCGCGTAGACGACCAGCAGCGCCGCGACAAGCGCGCGGATAGCCCCCATCTTTATTTTTTGGATAAAAAAACTCCCCGTCCACGCGCCGAGCGAAGTGCCCGCGACCGCTGTCAGGAGGATGCCGGCGTGTGCCCAGAGAAGCCCGCGCCTGAACTCCGCGTGATAGACCAGAAGCCGGGCGAAGTCCACCCCGCACGCGATCACGACCCCCGTGCCGACAAAAACAGGGACGCTCAAGCCCGCGCGGGCGAGAAAAGCGCTGCGGAACGCGCCCTGATGACCGGACAATCCGCCGAAGAAGCCGCTCAGAACCCCTCCGAGCGGCAGGTACTTCCGGTCGAACTCGAGCTTTTTGAGCGCGGGCAGGATCTCCATCGCGGCGAAGAACAGCATGAGGGCTGCGATGACGAGCTTGAGCGGCGTGACCGAGGCTTCGTGTCCCGCGATCCGGTAAACCGCCAGCGGATCGGAGCCGGGGAAATATTTGAGCAGGAACGCGCCTAGAACAGCCGAGAGGACGGCCGGCACGCCGAATTTCCACAGAACGGACCGGTCGGCGAGAGGGCTGACCAGGACCAGCTTGAACAGGTTGCTCGCAAGATGGACGATGGCCGTGAGGCTCACCGCCGTGGGGATGGGATAAAAAAAAGCGAAGGCCGGGAGCAGGATCGTTCCAAGACCGAAGCCGGAGTAGAGCTTTAAAAATGAGGCGACGAAGCTTGCGGCGCCGACGACCAGGATCACGGTGAATTCCATCAGCGATTCCCCTTCCGGCTTAAACCGGGCGGATCAGGCGGTCGGGCTGGCGGTCGGTTCAAACCGCCGGCTGGGCCGGCTGAACGACAAGCGCCTTGACCGCTTCGAGTTCCTCGGCGAAGCCGGTCTGCACGAACCCGGTACTGGCCACGGTATCGCCGTCCCGAATCAGGGCGATTGCTTCGTCGGCGGTAACGATCTTGCTGCGCATGGTGCTTCCTCCTGATCATCTTCCTGATTTCCGGTCCAAGGCCGGTCCGCCACCAGCGCCGGGCCGGGCACGGC
>CAZHID010000002.1:27705-41368 GCA_964532445.1 uncultured Planctomycetia bacterium
GGTTCACCGGTGTCGGGCAGAATGACGACGATGCGTTTGCCTTTGTTCTCAGGCCGCTTGGCGACCTCGAGCGCGGCCCAGAGCGCGGCGCCGCAGGAGATGCCGGCGAGGATGCCTTCTTTTTTCGCGAGCTCGCGCGCGACGCGGCCGGCGTCCTCGTCCTTCACAAGGATGATCTCATCGATGATGCCGGTGTTGAGGATCGAAGGTACGAAGCCGGCGCCGATCCCCTGGATCTTATGCGGGGACGGCTTGCCGCCGGAGAGGACGGGAGATTTTTCGGGTTCGACGGCGATGCCTTTGAAGGAAGGTTTGCGCTTTTTGATGATCTCGGCGACGCCGGTGATCGTACCCCCTGTGCCGACGCCGGAGATCAGGATATCCACTTTTCCATTAGTGTCGTTCCAGATCTCCTCGGCCGTCGTGCGGCGGTGGATATCGGGATTCGCGGGGTTGGCGAATTGCTGGAGAACGACCGAACCCGGGATCTCGCGCGCGAGCTCCTCGGCCCGGCGGATCGCGCCCTTCATCCCCTCGGGTCCCGGCGTGATCACGAGCTCCGCGCCGAAGATCGCGAGGATCTGACGGCGCTCGAGGCTCATGGTCTCGGGCATCGTGAGGATGAGCCGGTAGCCCTTGGCCGCGGCGGCGTAGGCCAGCGCGATGCCGGTGTTGCCGCTCGTCGGTTCGATGAGGACCGAGCCTTTTTTAAGCGCGCCGCGCTTCTCAGCGTCCTCGATCATCGCCGTGCCGATGCGGCACTTCACGCTCGACGCGGGGTTGAATGACTCGATCTTGGCGAGCACTTCCGCGCCGCAGCCTTCCGCCATCCGGTTGATCCGCACCAGCGGCGTCCGTCCGATCGTCTTGGTGATGTCAGAAAAAATGGCCGGCATGTTCCCTCCCGCTTCGCTACCCATCTGTTATTGTTAAACCGTCAGATCGAATAATCGGTGTACGCGATCCGCTTGGGGTTCACGTAAACTTCTTCGCCGCGCTTGAGCTTCATCTCTTGGTAGACCTCCTGCGGCACCTCGACCTGGATGCGGTCGCCGGAGTCGATCTGGACTTCGAGCTTCACGGCGGAGCCGGCGACATTGATGTGGACGATCTTGCCGTGCATCGCGTTGTCGGCGACCAGCGAACGGCGCACCTCGAAGTGATGAGGCCGGATGTAGAGCTTGGCGCTCGCCGATGTCTCGTCCTCGCGTCGGGGCACCTCGAATTTGGCGTCGCCGACGTACGCTTTTCCCTCTTCCACGCGCGCGTGGAACAGGTTCACGTTGCCCAGGAAATTGAGGACGAACGCGCTGGCCGGGTGGTGATAGACCTCGTCAGAGGTCCCGACCTGTTCGATCCGGCCTTCGTTCATGACCACGATGCGGTCGGCGACTTCGAGCGCCTCTTCCTGGTCGTGCGTCACAAAAATACTCGTGATACCCAGGTCATCGTGGAAGCGGCGCAGCCACGTGCGGAGCTCCTTGCGGACCTTGGCGTCGAGCGATCCGAACGGCTCGTCGAGCAGGAGCACGCGCGGCTCGACCGCCAACGCCCGCGCGAGCGCGACACGCTGACGCTGACCGCCGGAAAGCTCCGACGGGAAACGCTTGCCGACCCAGTCCAATTGGATGAGCTTGAGCAGCTCCTCGACCTTCTTCTTGATCTGTTCTTCCGAGGGGCGGGTGGCCTTCGGCTTCACCCGTAACCCGAATGCGATATTTTCGAACACGGTCATGTGGCGAAACAGCGCGTAGTGCTGGAACACGAAGCCGACCCCCCGCTCCCGGGCCTGGCGGTCCGTCGCGTCCTCGCCGTGGAAGTGGACTTCCCCGCCGTCGGGCGTCTCGAGCCCCGCGATGATGCGCAGGAGCGTCGTCTTGCCGGAGCCGGACGGCCCGAGCAGCGCGAGCAGTTCGCCCGACTCGATCTTGAGGTCGACGCCTTTGAGCGCTTGAAAGGTGCCGAAGGTCTTGGTGATATTTTTGATCTCGATGCTCATGGGATCCCCTAGTGTTTCTTGAGACGATTGGCCGCGAGTTCGGGCGACCGGTGTTCGATAAAAACTTTGATCGCGAGCGTCGCCAGCGCCAGAAGCGCCAGGACCGACGCGGCGGCAAAGGCGCCGACAAAGTCGTATTCGTTATAAAGGATCTCGATGTGGAGCGGCAGCGTGTTCGTCCGGCCGCGGATATGACCCGACACGACCGACACCGCGCCGAACTCGCCCATCGCGCGGGCGTTGCACAGGATCACGCCGTAAAGAAGCCCCCACTTGATCTTGGGCAGCGTGATCCGCAGGAAAGTCTGCCAGCCGCTCGCGCCGAGCGTGAGAGCGGCCTCCTCCTCGTCCGAGCCTTGTGCCTTCATGACCGGGATGACTTCGCGCGCGACGAACGGGAACGTCACAAAGATCGTTGCGAGCAGGATGCCGGGCACCGCGAAGATGATCTTCAAGTTGTGTTCCTGCAGCCAGGGGCCAATGAGCCCTTGGGCACCGAAGAGCAGAACAAAGATCATGCCGGAGATCACCGGCGACACCGACAGCGGCAGGTCGATCAGCGTGATGAGCAGGTTCTTGCCGCGGAAGTCGAATTTCGTGATGGCCCACGACGCCGCGACGCCGAACACCAGGTTGAGCGGCACCGCGATGGCGGACACGAGCAGCGTCAGTTTGATCGCCGCGAGCGCGTCCGGATTGCGGAACGCGCTGAAGTACAGCCCCAGGCCCTTTTGGAACGCGCTCGCGAAGATGATCACGAGCGGTGCCAGAACGAAGACGGCGAAATAAGCCAAAGCGACGGTCAAGAGCGCGGTGATGACCGGTTTGGATTCCGTCCGCGTCTCACGGCGGACACCGGTCCGGACCGGTTTGCCGGCCTGGACGGGAGCGGCGGCGAGCGGAGTTCCGGCGGACATCACGCCTCCATCCCGAGTTTGCGCGAGCTTCTCGCCTGCAGGTGGTTGATGAAAAGGAACAGCGAGAACGAGACCAAAAGCATCGTGAGCGCGATCGCGGTCGCGGCCGGATACTCGAACTGCTCAAGCTTCGTCATGATGAGCAAGGGCGCGATCTCCGTCTGATACGGCATGTTGCCCGAAATGAACACCACCGACCCGTACTCGCCGATGGCGCGCGCGAACGCGAGCGTGAAGCCCGTGATCAGGGCCGGGAACGCCGCGGGAAAAATGATCCGCCGGAAGATCTCCCACCGGCCCGCGCCCAGGGAGGAAGCCGCTTCTTCGACCTCCCCTTCCAGGTCCTGCAGCACCGGCTCGACCGCGCGCACGACGAACGGCAGGCCGATGAACGACAATGCCAACACAATGCCTGCCGGCGTGAACGCGATCTGGATGCCAAGCTTATCGAGGTGCTGGCCGATCCAACCTGTCGGCGCGTAGATCGCCGTGAGCGCGATGCCCGCGACCGCCGTCGGCAGCGCGAACGGCAGATCGATCAGCGCGTCGACCAAGCGCTTCCCAGGGAACGAATACCGCGCGAGCACCCATGCCAGGAGGAACCCGAACACCGCGTTGATGAGCGCGCTCACGAAGGCGGTCACAAAGCTCAGCCGATAAGCGGCGAGCGTCCTCTCCGCGGTGACGATCCCGAAGAATTCCTGCCAGCTCAGGGACGAGCTTTTCCAGAACAGCGTCGCCAGAGGAATGAGCACGACGAGTCCCAGATACACGCAGGTGTATCCCAGCGAGAGACCGAAACCGGGAAAGAGACGCTTTTTCTTCATGATGCCGATTTTATCGCCGTTATCGTCTTTGACGTCCGTTATCCGTAAAATCCGTGTCCATCAGTTTCTTGTCACTTGATCAAAAATACCGCCCTCAAAAAAATGCTTCTTCTGAGCCTCGTTCCAGCCGCCGAACGCCCCGTCGATCGTGACGAGCTCGGTCTCGCTGAACTGATGCGCGTACTTGTCCGCGATCTCCTTGAGACGGGGGCGGTAATAATGCTTCGCCGCGATCTCCTGGCCTTCCGGAGAGTACAGGTACTTGAGGTACGCTTCGGCGGCCTTGCGGGTCCCGCGCCGGTTGGCGTTCTTGTCCACCACCGTCACCGGAGGCTCCGCCAGAATGCTCAGAGAAGGCGTTACGATATCATACCGGCCCTTGCCGATGGTATTCACGACCAGGTGCGCTTCGTTCTCCCACGCCAGCAGCACGTCGCCGATCCGCCGCTCAACGAAGGTCACGGTCGAACCACGGGCCCCGGTGTCCAGCACCGGCGCGTTCCTGAAGATCGCCCGGAGGAATTCCTTCACTTGGGCCTCATCGTTGTTGAACTTCCTTAACCCAAAGGCCCAGGCTGCCAGGTAATTCCAGCGCGCGCCGCCGGACGTCTTGGGGTTCGGCGTGATCACCTTGATCCCGGGGCGGGCGAGGTCATCCCAATCCTTGATGTTCTTCGGGTTGCCCTTGCGGACCAGGAACACGATCGTCGAAGTGTACGGCGAGCTGTTGTCCGGCAAACGCTCCTGCCACGCCTTGGGGATCAGGTTCGCCCGCTCGTGCAGAGCGCTCACGTCGAAGCCCAAAGCCAGCGTGACGACATCCGCTTCAAGACCGTCGATCACCGACCGCGCCTGCTTCCCGCTGCCGCCGTGTGACTGCTGAATTTGGATATCCTCGCCTGCCGTTTCCTTCCAATGCTTCTTGAACGCGGCGTTGTACTCCGTGTAGAACTCGCGCGTCGGGTCATACGATACGTTCAGAAGCTCGAGTTTTTTGGCGGCCAAAGCCTCCGGAGCGAAACTCGCCGCGTTCGAGAGGATGGAAAAAGCGACGAACAGCCATGTGAATTTTTTCATTGTCGTTCCCTTTTATGCTTCGAATATCAATAAGCGAGCTGGAAGCGGCTCAGCACCGCGTTCTCGTCGGGGCGGTCGGCGAACGCGCCGTTCAGGAAATTGCCGCCGCTGAATTCCGTGTGCTCAAAGTCGAACTGCAGACGGACGTTCTTGTTGAGATACCAGTTGGTCCCGATCGTCCACGACGCCGCGTCCGAAACAGCGGATGACGCGTTGGCGAAGGTCCCGTTCGGATACGCCGTAAAAATAGCGTCGTCCACGTCCAGCTCATGATAACGGCCGGCGATCTCCCAAGCTCCCCAGGTCCCGGCGGAAGGATCGAAGTTCTTGAGCGGCGTAACCCCCTTGGGCGACGCGTCCTCCCCCGTGATCACGTAAGTCCCGGCGACCTGCCAGGCGCGGTTCTCGAACTTGTCCTGGAACGCGCCGCGGGACAACTGTTGATGGGACGTCACATATTCGCTCAACAAACCGAACTGACCGTAGTACCAGGATAGTTGGGGCGAAAATCGCGTGTGCGGACCATCGGCAAAAACACCGGATGCATACGAAAAGATCGACGCCTGTCCCGGCGAACGGAGCGTGGGCAGAATCCCGGTCCCTTCTTTATGCCCATAAGTGACCGCCGCGCCCGCGGACAAGCCCCGAAGCAGCTCGTGGTTCGTGAGTTTGAAGGGCGAGAACATGAGACGGGCCGCCACTTCCTTGTCGTTGTTCGTGTCCGTATCCGCAACGCCGCCGTCCGAGGTGCCGTTGGCCAGAGCCGCCGCGTAACTCACGACGCCTTCCTGAATATCGCCGAAGACCTGGAAGCCGACATCATAATTCGGCGTGAGGCCGGTCGGATAGGCCGTTTCGACGAAGGAGGTCGTCGCGTTGGACTGCAATCGCTCGAGACCAAAAGGTGCCTTGAACCTGCCCGCGCGGAATTTGAGCTCCGGCGCGTACCGGTAGTCCAGGTACGCGTCCTGCAACGCCGCGGTCCCCTGATCGAAGGAGGGCATGATCCTGAAGTCGAAGTTCTTGCCGACGGTGCCTTCGAAGGTGGGCCGGATCCGGCGCATCGTGAACGTGTCCGTCGTTCCCGATGCTGCAGCTGACTTGTCGTTATCGGTGAAGAGGCGCGCGTCGGTCTGAAGGTAGCCGCCGATCTTGAGCCTGAACGCGTCGTCCGGCGATTTGATCGTGAAGCCGTTGTTCGCGTTGGCGGTGATGATCGGATTTTCGGCGGCTTTCTTGTCTTCGATCTCCTTCTGGACCTCGAGCTGGCGTTTGAGCAGGGCCACTTCCTGCTCGAGGTCATCCAAACGCTGGATGAGCGCGGCGGTGCTCACGCCGGCGGCGGGCTGGTCGGCGGCATCGGCGGCCCAGACTTCCCCCAGTAGGATCCCGGGTAATATCCCGACGCCGAACACGGCGAGGGTTAATGTGACGGACCAGAACTTCTTCATGACTGACTCCTCTTTGTGTCGCTGATATCAGAACTTCCGGAGGTCCGGTCAGTCACTGGGTTATTGTTAAAACGAACTTTTTCCTTCCGTTCGATCTGGACCACTTTGGAATCGTGGATCACGATCTCGACGGAGCCGAACTTGATGGCCGCGATCGCCGCCTGGACGGCGTTCAGGACCGGGTCATTGCCCACAGGTTGAGTGTTCATGCTTTTCTCAAAATATTAAATGAAGTACATCACTTGTTTGTTTTCGCGAAGCTTCTCCTGCACCTGCAGGACCTTCGCCAGGCTCGCCCCGTCCAGGATGTTCGCCGTCGCGTCCCGGACTTCCTTGAACAGGACGTTCACGCCGGCGTTCTCGTCGTTCCGGCACTCGTCACAGCCCGAGTGCCGCGGACTGGCGCAGGGCACCAGGGCCAGGGGCCCGTCAAAGATCCGGACCACCTCGCCCACTTTGATCTCTTCCGGGGTCCGGCCTAAAAGGTACCCGCCGCCCTTCCCCTTCTTGCTCCGCAGGATGCCGTAGTGCTTGAGCTCGAGCAGGATGGCTTCCAGAAATTTTTGAGGCATCCGACCCCTATTCGCCAAGTCTGAGATCAGGACCGGCCCTTTATCCTGACGCTCGCTCTCCGCCAGGAGGACCAAGGCCTTCAGCGCGTATCGGGTCTTCTGTGAGAGCATCCTTACCTCGTCCCGTTGATTGTCTAGTTACTCTATCGGATGAGTAGAGTATATGTATGGGAAGGGTATTTGTCAACTACCTTGTGAAAAAATATTCTAGCGCTGGTGATATCGCGTTTCGAGGATCTCGGCCAAGGTCCGGCAGGCGTCCACCGCGGTGAAGATACCGACCAGGCGGCTGTTCTGGACCACGATCGCGGAGCCGTAGTGCTTGGCGGCCATTTCCGCGGCGACTTCATGGATCAGCTCATCCGGCGTGACGATGTAGGGCTTGTTCTGACAGACGTCGGCGACCACGACCTCGTCGATCTCGATCTCCGAAAAGCTCCCGACCAGCTTGATGTCCCGGTCGCTCAGGATGCCGACGACCTTCCCCTGCCGCGTCACCGGCAGGTGGCGGATCTTGAACTTCGCCATCATCGCCTGCGCGTCCTTGATCTTGGCGTCAGACTCGATGGACTTGGGGTCGGTGGTCATGAATTTTTGGATGGTGGGTTCGGATTTGGACATGGGGGCCTCGCTTTCTTACTCTTATTCTACACCCGGTACAGCCTGAACCGGTCGTTCACGCTTGAGGCCCTTCGCCTCCGCCTGACCCTGGCGCGCGTAGTCGACCGCTTCGGCCAGGATGCGCGCTGCCTCTTGTGGCGCATGGAAGCCCATAGAGTTCTCAGCCGAAATATAGTCGAGTCGGAACTGCGCCTTTCGCTGCAGCGCAAATACTTCCTTCAAATCCGCATCAGTGGCGCCGCGTTCCCGCGCGAGCTTCACCTCGTCAAAGAGAGCCAGGAGCGCCGTTTCGCCGCGGTCCAAAAGCTTCTTGGTCTTATCCTGGATGGAGGTGACGCGGTCGATCATCTCCTGCTCGCTAAAGTGATGGCACTGTAGACACGCACGACTCACGTTGAGCAGTGGCGAGCGGACGTGGTGATCGGTGACTTTAGAAGCTCCGACCCGGGTGTACGGCATGTGGCAATCCGCGCACGAGACACCGCTCTTGGCATGAACTCCCTGGCTCCAGAGCTCGAACTCGGGATGCTGGGCCTTAAGAACGCCGGCGCCGGTCTCCTTGTGAATGAAGTCGTTGTGGCCGACCTCATCGTAGTACGCTTCGGCATCCTCGACTTTAAGTCCCTTGTGCCACGGATAGGTGAGAAGCTTTTCAGCACCTTTAAAGTAGTACTCAACATGACATTGACCGCAGACAAAGGTCCGCATCTCCTGACGCGTTGCCATCTTGTTGGGGTCATAGTCTTTGATCCCTTCCTTTTCCTTAACAAGTTTGATCGCGTCAAGGAATCCGGGGCGTGTGACGCGCAGGTCCATCGTCTTGGGGTCATGACAATCGGTACACGTGATCGGATGTTTCACCAAGCTCCAAGCCTCCTTGAGGGGTATTTGGTTCACCTTGGCGAAGCCCGCATGAAGATCGCCGTCGCCCTGCTCCTCGTAGACCTGTTTCATCCCGCCGGCGTGGCAATGAAGGCAGGCGCCCGGCTGGTTAAAGAGCCTGGTCCGCTCGGTCTCCTTCTGGTCCTGCAGCATGTACGCGTGACCGCGCTCCTCACGGTAATCCACGCCGAACGCATAGCCGTCAAAGATGCGTTTCCAGGACGGGTCCTCATCCAAGTGCGAGAACGCTTCGCTGCCGCCGTGACGCGTCCGCTCTATGTCGACGGTCTTGATATAGCCGTCGTATTGATGCGGAAAATTATGCTTCCAGTCCACCGGGTCGATGTTCGTCTCATCAAGCGGCGTGACCGTCGCATGAGGGGCGATTCGACCCTCGATCTTGCGCTCAACGATGTTCATGAGCAGCATGACCACGCCTCCGGTGATGAGAGCGGTTACGATGATCGCGGTCAGGTGCGGGATCCGGTGTTTCATGCGGGGTCGTCTCCTGTTAATCTTACAAAAAATCAATCAAGGCTCATGTGTCCCACGGAGCGGTGACAGGTCGTGCAACGCGGCAGATTTTTCCCATCCTTCGCCCAGCCATGCCCCACGATCCCGCTTACCATGTTGTCATGGCAATGAATGCAGTTGTTCTGGAGCTCCCGCAGGTTCGACTTGCGGATCCGGATCGGTTCCTTGAAGTTCTGGAGCGTGAACGCCTTGGAATGGTTCCATCCGTTCTCCGCCTTCACCAGGTACTTCCTCGGGAACTCGTGAGGGATATGACAATCATTGCAGGTCGCCGCCTTGCGGTGACTGGACTTGATCCACGAATCGTAGTGATCGGCCATGACGTGACAGTTCATGCAGGCCTTGGGGTCGTTCGACATATACGACAGGCCCTTGGCGTAATCAAAGGTGTAATACCCGATCCCGACAAGCACACCGATGGCGACGCACACGGCGATCTCGATCTTCAGGACTTTCTTCATCGACGCCGTCGCGAGGCGGTCTTCGCCAGCTCTGTTAAGGTCACCGACCGCAGGGACCCGATCAACTTCTCCTTGAGCGCGAGCCACTTAAAATGCATCTGACAGGGGTTGCGATCCCCGCAGGTAGGGAGTCCCATCACACAACCGGAGTAATTGGCCCTCCCATCGACCGCATCGACAACATCCATGACCGTCGTCCGCGCCGGGTCACTCACAAGTGCATAGCCTCCCCCAGGCCCCGGGACCGCTTTTAAGAAGCCGTTCTGCACCAGCGATTGGAATGTCTTTCGGCTGTAGGCCTCCGGGATCCCGGCACGGCGGCAGATATCCTTCGCGCGGCACCTCTGCCCAGGAATTTCGGCGGCTATCTCTACCATCGCCCGGATCGCGTGTTCACAGCCCTTCGAGTACAGACAAAACATAACGCTCTACCTCTCGCTATAACTTCCCGGTTATTATGGATGATAACATCCACATTTAGCCGCTGGCTAGTCCTTGTTTGAGCATGACGGAGAGTTCCCAAGAACCCCCCTGAGAGTTATCATTGGTGATACGGTTTCCATGTAGGAGGACCCATGACAGCCTTCAAGATGATAGCGCTCTCGAACCGGGTGATCGGCGGATCAAGCGGCTTCCTGCTCGGTTTGGGGGCACCGGCCGGATGGGCCCTGCTTCGCATGGCGATGGATGGGAGTGGTTTGGATCTGGAGTGGCTCAAGATCGAATACCGGAACTCAGGGCACTTCTACGCTTACCTCGCCCTTACCACTCCATTGGTCTTTGTTTTCTTCGGCATCATTCTTGGAGGGTTGACGGACCGGCTTCGAGAGCGTCAGGAAGCGCTTTTTAAGCTCAGCGCCGAGATGGAACGGCGCTCGATCACGGATGAACTGACCGGAACTCATAACCGCCGCCATCTCACGATGGAGATAGACAAGGAGATCGAGAGGTCGGTCCGCCACGGCCATCCGCTGGCGGGGATCATGATCGATATCGATGACTTCAAAGGTATCAACGACCGGTTCGGCCACACGGCCGGCGACCGGGCCCTCAGGGATATCGCGTACCTGCTTCAAACGGCCGTCCGGTCCATCGACACCGTCGGCCGTTACGGCGGCGACGAGTTCGTCGTCCTGCTTCCGGAATCCGGACCTGAGGGAGCCCGAGTGGTCGCCGACCGCATCCTCCGGGAGGTCCGGCAATACCGGCTCCTGACCGACCACGGACCGGTCCCGGTCACCGTCAGCGCCGGGATCGTCTCATTCGCCGACGCCGGCACACTGACCCGCACCGCCTTCTTCGACCGGATCGACCGGTCGCTCTTCCAGGCTAAATTCCTCGGCAAGAACCGCGTTTTCGATGCGGACCGGTCGTCAGCCGACTGACCCTTTTGACCCCTTGCGGGGACGCGTCACGAAGAAAAGCAGGATCCCGCTCAATCCCGCCAAAAAAATACCTGACGTCGCGCCCAACAGCGCCAGGTCCCTCAAGTCCTTGTTCTTGATGAACATGAACTTGTGAAGGTTGCTGAACAGCCCCGCCTCCCACTGCTTGCGGTCGTCGGTCGCGCGGGTCACGCTGCCCGTCATCGTCGAAACGTACACCCGCGTCCCGCGGCCGTCGTCCGCGTCGAAGCGGTACACGGGCAGGATGCGAAAAATACTGATGTATTCGTCGTCGAACGCGGTCAGATAAGCGGCCTTGTGCACCTCTGCTCCGCCAAGATGCGCGGACGCTATCTCCCCGGCGTATTTTTCATCACCGCCGTCGTCCACCCGACCGGTCGCCGCGTGAACGTAACGCGGCGGGCCGGGCAGGTCGGACTTGAAGACGAACTGGAACCAAGGTTCACCGCCGATCGGCCGCAAGCTCACGGCATGCGGGCGGACCTGACTCTCCCCCGCCGCGCCAGCCGGCTTCGCGCCGGACTGCCCGAGCCGCGCCAGCGCTTCCGCCGGAGCCAGCGTCGCCTCAGCCGGATCGAACGGCTGGGACGGCTTCGCCGGCGGCGGAGGCGGCTGGTTCCGCGCCATCACGATGTGAAGGACGCCGCTCGCCGACGACGTCAGAAGCGTCACGCTGAAGGCCAACGCCAGCCAGCGATGTGCTTTGCGAAGAAGCCTTGGGTCCAGTTTCATTGTTAGAACTTCCCTTTTACCAGCGGTAATCCATGCCGCCGAACCAGGAACGTCCGGTGCCCGGATTGAACTGCGCGCTGTCCACGCCGGCGGCGTTGGTCACGATGCCGGTCGAAGCGGCGTAGGTCTCGTCGAACAGGTTCTTGCCCTCGACGAACCAGGACCAGCCCTTGTCCGCCCTCATACCGACCTTGAAGCCCCAGACCGTGTAGTTGTCGGCAAAGAACGTGTTCGCCATGTCGATGGGATACCCCTCGAAGGTCTGTTCCATATTGGGTCCCAGATAAAGCCCGGAAGCGTGCTGATACATCAGCTCCGCCTTGAAGAAATGCTCCGGGAACGACGGCAGCCGGTTGTCGCGGAACGTCGGATCGCCGTCGAACCGGAAATCATTCCAGTTGTACAGCGTCCTCAAGATCAGCGGATCGGCCTTGTCCTGGGAAGCCGCCCCGATCCGTTCCAAAAGCACGGCGCTCGCGCCGAGCTCGATGCCCCGATGGACGGTCTCGGACGGCGCGTTGATGGTCCCCAGCGCGTTCCCGGCCGGATCGTTGAGCGACAGGAGCTCGTTGTCGAGGGTCGAGTCGTACCACGTGACGTCCCAACCAAAACGCCCGGCCTCGCCGCGCGCTCCGGCCTCGAACGTGTCGCTCACCTGACCTTTGTTGGGACGGAAGTCCCCTGTCGGTGCACCGCCGCCCGTCCGTCGCCGGCGGGCTTGCCGTCCTCGCCGATCAAGTCGTACAAAAGACCGACTTTGGGGTTCGCGGCCCGGTATACCGTCTCGCCGGAATCGTCGCCGTTCACGAAATAATAGTCCTGCATGTCTCGGGACGCGTACAAAAGCTGGACCCCCGACAACAGCGTCAATCGGTCGACCACCTCCAACCGGTCCTCGAGGTAAACGACCCCGTTCTTGGCCGTGTTGTCGTTCTCTCCGACCCGGTTGCCGGTGGAGCCTCCCGAATTCACGTACCGGTCGTCATCCACGAAGCCGATCGCCCCGCTCAGACCCGCGGTGAACGAATGGTCCCGGCCCCAGAGCTCGCCGTCGTTCGAATAGCGGACCTCCGCGCCCCAGTCATCCGTGTCCTGATGGATCACCTGGAAGATCGGATGGTGCAGATCATAAAGGGACCAGTAGCCCGTGAATTCCAGACGCTGCTCGTCCTGCTTCAGCGTGGTCTTGAGCGCCGCGCGCATATACTCGAAGTCGCGCTTGTAATTGAGCGCGAGGTTCGCCGCGTTGGCCTGCTCAGGGTCCGCGTTGAGCTGCGCTTTGGTGAGCCCGCCGCCGAGCTTGGAGTGCGCGTTGATGTACGTGAAGTACGCGCGTGTCTCGGCGCTGTCCGTCCAGCGGTACCCCGCGTTCGTGTAGACGGTGTAGTTATCCTGGTCCGTGTGGACGCGGAAGCCGTCCTGCTTGAACTGGCTCACGGAACCGTATAGGTCCCAGGGCCCAGATACATGGCCGAAGCTCATCTGCGATCGGATGTACCCGAAGCTACCGCCCTCGAACCGGACCTGGAAAGGATCGGCCGTATGGCCGGTCGGCGAAACAAAGTTGATCGCGCCTCCCAGGGTCGCCGCGCCGTACCGGAGCGCGTTGCCGCCGCGGAAGACCTCCGTGTACTCGGTCGCCAGCGGCTCGATGCGCTGGGCGTCGCCGCCGCCGTCCGCGTTGTTGAGCGGCACGCCGTCCTGGAGCAGCAGGATGCCTCTCAAATGAAAAGTCCTCTGCAGACCCGACCCACGCATCGAGATGCGCGACTCCAGCGACGCGGTGTCGCGCTGCTGGATATGAAGTCCCGGCACCCACCCGAGCATGTCCTGCGGCGTCGAAGCCCGCCCGCCCGCGTAATCCTCGCGCGAAACGACCGAAACCCCACCCGGGGTCTTGGCGGCTTGCGACTTGGCCCCCGCCAAGGTCGGCACTGTGAGCGACTTGCCGTCTTTATCCGCGGAAACGACGACTTCGGGCATCGTCGTAGCGGCCGCCGGTCCGGCCGCCATGAACATCAAACCTGAGAGGGTCCAAAGAGCGATGATTTTTTTCACCAGAGATCCGTCCTTAAATTTGATCCAATGATTGAACTTGGAGTCCCGTCCGGAGGCAAGAATGCCTTTGTCGGGACCGCTCGCCGCAAAGAGTTGCGGCTCGCTTCGTTTCTCTTCTGCGCGATC
>CAZHID010000003.1:0-658 GCA_964532445.1 uncultured Planctomycetia bacterium
GATGGCCTCCGGCAAGCCCGTGATCGCGCCCGCGGAAGGCGGTTATCTGGAGACGGTCGTGCCGGGGGAGACGGGTGTTCTGATCGAAGGCATCTCCGCGGAAAAGATCGCCGGCGCGGCCGCGTCCCTGAAGAACGGCGCGGAGCGCTTCAGGAGCGCGTGTGAGACCAGGGCTCAAGGCTTCGGCGCGGAACGTTTTGTCCGGGAAATGCGGGAAGAGATCGCGATCGCCGCGCGTTAGAAAAAAACCGTCTGTCCGGCCGCGAGCCAGGAGCCGGATTGCAGGGTCTTGAGCAGGCAATAAACGAAAGCCGCCGCGGCCAGCCAGCGGAAACGCTTCCAGCCCTCCACAAAAACCCATCCGGCGAGCACCGCCAGGAACGGCACCGCGGGCAGGATGTAGCGGGTCTCAAATTCGGAATACAGCGTGAACCAGCCCAGGATCAAAAGAGCCGTCACCGCGAACGGCACCAGCGCCGGCGCGAGCGTTCGTTTCCACAGGCAAGTGACGAGCCCGCCGAAGGCGGCGGCGTAGAACGGGGAGAGTTCCAGCAGCCTGAGAAAATAAAAGCCCCAGGGGGCTGTGCGGATATTTTTCCCTGTCGCGTACCGGTCGGGCAGGTCGGACCAACCCAAACCCTTTGCCGCGGCCGCGATC
>CAZHID010000003.1:668-15626 GCA_964532445.1 uncultured Planctomycetia bacterium
CCTTCGACCAGCAGGGTCCCGAACACCAGGGCCGCCGCGGCGGCCGGAAGCCAGGAGGCGATGCGTCCCGCGGTTCGCAAGGGCCCGGCTCCGGCCGAGCTTTTTGATCCCGGCTTGCTCCGCTGATACGCCGCCGTGATGGCGAGGACGGACGTCAGTGCCGCCGCCCCCGCGAGCGTCCACATGATCAGTCCGCGGTTGAATCCGGACCCGTGGACCTCGGCCATCCGGAACAGAAAGTCAGGACCGTATGCCGCGCGGTTCATGCCGAGCCACGGCAGTGCCGCCGCCGCCGTGAGCGAGGGGACCAGCCAGAACGCCGCTTCAGCGGTGCGTTTACGATCATAGAGCATCACATAAAGGAGGATGCCCGCGAGCGCCAGTGCTCCGGAGTAATGGGTCATGACGGCCAGGCCGCAGAACACCCCGCTGGCGCCGAAGAAGACAGGCCGCCGTTGTCCCAGCACGAAGAACGTCAGTCCTAAAAAAATGAACAGCGTGAGCGTCGTGGACATGAGTCCTTGGGCGCTCAAGGTCCAGTGGGCCGGATCCGCCGCCAAAATAGCCAAGGCCGCCGCTCCGGTCCAAGCGCCCGCGGCCGGGACCGCCGCCAGCGCCCCCAGCGGAAGGACGGCCAGCAGGACCGCTCCTGCCCCGCACGCGGCCGCCGCCGACGCCCGGACGTCCGGCTCGAAGAACGAAATGATCATCGGGAACGTCGGAGGGTGTTTGAAGATGGGCTGGTCCAGGTACGCGGGGACCGGATCGTTCGGAAAGACTTGCTGCAGATGAGGACGGACCCGGCGCGGGTCGTAATCCAGCGGGTCCCGCCGGAGCCGCTCGCCGAGCGCGGAATAGAGGATGCCGTCGTAATGGAGGCCGGGCTGTTTTTTCATCGCCTCCATCCGGACCCAAGCGCCGCCCGCCGTGAGCGCGAGCATGAGAACCCAGGGTAAGAAGCGCAGAACGAGCTTGCTGGGTGAGGGTGGGGGTTTGAGCATCAAGGCTTTGCCGTGGTTTGAAAAACAGTATAACATCAGGGGTGGCCCGGTCGCCCGACCGGGCATGGAACAGCGGGAGATCCGATTGAAACTGAACACAAAAGTCCTTCAGGCGCTCCTCATTATCGGGGTCCTGCTCCCGGGCGTGCTGCTCACAGCGGTGCGCTACCGGGAGATGGAACGCGAGCTCACCGCTTCAGCGGTCCTGCGCCGGCAATCGGTCGCGGATCTTTCCGCGTCCGTACTTGAGGAAAAATTCAGCCACCTGAAGAGCCTCGCCCTGTCCCTTTCCACCCGCGTCCGATTCCGGGAGCTTGTCGCGCTTGGGGAATGGGAAAAAGCGGTCCGCGTGCTGCGCGACGTGCCTCAAAAGGAATTTCCGGTCATCGACCGGGTTTTTTTGACGGACCTCGAAGGAGTTCTGATGTCGGACGCGCCCGCGGCCCCGGGCGTCCGCGGCAAGAGTTTTGCCGACCGGGATTGGTTCCGGTCCGTGAAGGACAACCCGGGTCCGATCATCTCCGAGATCTACCGCCGGACGGCCGAACCGAGGTTCAACGTGGTGGCCGTGGCTGTTCCGGTCTTCGCGCCGTCCCGTCAAGGGGAGGTCCGTCATGCCGCCGGGTATCTCGTCGTCCAGGTCCGGCTCAGCACGGTGTTCAATTGGGCGAAGTCCATCGATGGCGGCGCGGTCGGACGGGTCTATTTTGCGGACAAGAGCGGGCGTGTGGCCGGCTGGAAATCGGACGATCCGGACACGGGGGATGTCTATGACGGATCGGCCGTTCCCACCGTCAATGACGCGCTGAAGGGCGGCCGCGACGTCCGTGTCGCCGCCGACCCGACCGACGGGAAGGAATTCGTCGTGGCGTTCAGTCCCGTGCTCCCTGACCGGTGGGCGACTTTCCTGGTCCAGTCCAAGGAAGATGCCTTTGGAATGAGGGCCAAGATCCTGAGGGATTTTTGGATCTTCTCGTTCGTTTTCATTCTGTTCAATTTTTTACTGGCGCTGCTGATCGTCCGGCTTCAGAGCAGTCTGCTCCGGCATCAGCGGGAGCGCGCGCTGCACGAAGCCGAGCGGGAGCAGTTGGAGCTGTTCGCGTTCGTGGCGTCCCACGACCTTCAGGAGCCGATCAATAAGATCCTTTCCTTCGGCGGCATCCTTAGTGAATCGGCTCGCGGGTCAATGGACCCGGATTCCCGCGAAAGCCTCGACCGGATGCTGGCCGCCGCGCGGCGGCTGAGCCGGATCCTGGATGACGTGAGGGGCTTCGCCGCGATCCGGCGGAACGCGGTGCGGGCGCAGATCGATCTGAACGAAGTGCTGAAGAACGTGATCGAGGACCAGAAACAGGCGATCGGGTCCGCCGGCGTCCAAGTCCGCTTCGGCGATCTGGCTCCGGTGACGGGTGATCCGGCGCAGATCCACAGCCTTTTCGCCAACCTGATCTCGAACGCCGTCAAATATCGCGCTAAGGATGCCGTGCCGGTCATCGAGGTTTTGGCGGGCAGGACCGCCAAGCACCGCGTCGAGGTCCGCGTGCGGGACAATGGGATCGGGTTCGATGAGAAATATTTGGACCGGATCTTCCTGCCCTTCCAACGGCTGCACACCCGGGGCGAATATGAAGGCACCGGGTTGGGGCTGGCGATCTGTCAGCGGATCGTTTCCCTGCACGGCGGGACCATCACCGCGCGGTCCGCGCCGCTCAAAGGCGCCGAGTTCATTTTTTCGCTGCCGGCTGGAAAGTCCTAGCGTGCCGCACTTTTTGGACGCGCTCCGGGTTCCCGACATCCGCCTTTTTTTGGGGGCGGTCGGCTTCTATTCGCTCGGGAGCCGGGCCCTTCTCGTGGTGGTCGGGTTCCAGGTCTATGAATTGACCCGGAGCGCGATGGCGCTCGCCTGGCTCGGGCTCATCGAGGCTGTTCCGGCACTGTTGCTCGTGATCTTCGGCGGATACGCCGCCGATCATTACGACCGCCGGCGCATCCTGCTCATCACGCGCGCCGTCTCCGTGCTTTGCGCCGCCGCGATGGCGGCCATTTCATGGCTCGACCCCGCCGGCGCGGTCGGCTGGCTGTACGTGGTGATCTTTATAGCGGGGATCGCGCGCGGCTTCGCCGACCCGGCCGGGACCGCGTTCGAGGCCCAAGTGGTCCCCAAACATCTCACCGTGAACGCAGCCTCATGGATCTCGAGCACCTGGCTCTCGAGTTGGGCGATCGGAGCCGCCTCGATCGGCTTTATTTACGACGGACACGGCCCGGCCGCGGCGTACATGATCATCGCCGTCTGTTACGCGCTCGCGTGGATCTGCATGTTCCGGGTCGGGCCCAAACCGCAGGTCTCTCTTCCGGTCCGGGAGAGCAAATGGAAGAGCCTCACGGAAGGATGGAGATTCGTCTTCGCCCACCAGCCGCTTTGGGGAGCCCTGGCCCTGGATCTTTTCGCGGTGCTCTTCGGCGGCGCGATCGCGATCCTTCCCATCTTCGCGCACGACATCCTCAAGGTCGGCGCGGGCGGGCTGGGACTCTTGAACGCGTCCGCCCAGATGGGAGCGCTGTCGGTCACTTTGTTCGCGACACACCGGCCGCCGATCGGCCGCGCGGGCCGCAACCTGCTTCTGGCGGTCGGGGGATTTGGGATCAGCATGCTCGTGTTCGCGTTCTCGAGGAACTTCTGGCTGTCGATGGCGGCGCTTTTTTTGAGCGGTGTCTTTGACGGCGTCAGCGTTGTGATCCGGCGCTCCATGGTGAGGCTCCTGTCGCCGGACCATTTGCGCGGCCGGATCGCGGCGGCGAACTGGGTCTTCGTGTGCGCGTCGAATGAGATCGGCGCGTTCCAGAGCGGGATGTTCGCGGCGTGGATCGGCGCGGTCCCCGCCGTCGCGGCCGGCGGCGTGGTGACGATCGGCATCGTCGCCGCGACCGCGCTGGGCGCGAGACAGCTCAGGGAGCTCAGGTTCGATACCCGGACGATGGAACGGACGGGGGTCCCCGCCGCTCAAGGAACGAAGCGATGAACGTGCGGTACGAAGAAAAGACAGGTCTCTCCAAGGCGGGCCGGATCAAGCCGAGAAGCGGCCTGCTCGGGTATCCCGCGGCGTCCATGACCCTGACGATCGGTATCGCGGTGACGCTTTCGCTGTTTTTTCAGGCGCAGATGATCGAGCGCAGGACCGCTGAGGCGCAGTTGAGGCGGGACACGGCGGACATCCGGCACGCCCTCAGGACAGGCATTGAGAACAAGCTGAACAGTCTGAGCGCGCTCAGAAGTCTCTTCGCCGCGAGCCGGGAGGTGAGCCTGGTCGAATTCAGCATCTTTTCGGACCACCTGCTCAGGCGCTTCAAGGAGATCGAAGCGTTCGAGTGGATCCCGCGCGTCATGAAGGACGATGTGCCCGCGTTCAATGTCCGGGTGGAGCGGGACCTTGGTTTGAAAGATTTTTCCATGTTCAAGCGCGATCCTGAGGGGCTGAGGCTCGCGCCCGATGACAGGGAAGAATACTACCCGGTGTTCTACGCGGAGCCGTACGAACAGAATTTTACGGCGGTCGGTCATGACCAGGCATCGGATCCCGAACGTTTCACCGCGATGAACAGGGCGAAGGACATGGACGATATCGCGTCGACCCGCATCATACGGATCCACCGCCTCAAAGAACGGGGAGGCTCGTTCTTCAAAGGCTTTATCGCGTACCTGCCGGTCTTCAAGTCGGATTCGACCGCTCATCACGCTCCGCGGCCCCCTCAGATCCTGACCGGCTATGTGGCGACGGTGTTCAGGGCCGAGGAGCTTACGCGCCTCCTGCTCGGCCGTGCCGTGCCTCCGGGGATCAGCATCCACGTCTCGGCCTCGGGAGGGGATGAGAGCGGGAAAGAGATCCTGCTGGAGCTCAAGCGCTCGGACCATTTTGACCTGGAATACACCGAGAACTTCGATATCGCCGGATGCCGCTGGTTCGTGCGGTGCACGAGACAGATGGAGCCTTTCGGTTCAAGCCGGCGGGTATCGTCGATGGTCCTGGTCATAGGGATCCTGATGTCCGCGCTGCTTTCCGCGCTCTTGATATCGATGGAGCGGAAAAAAATGCACCGGATCACTTCGGAGCTCTCGGTGAGGGACGAGTTGACGGGGCTCTACAACCGCAGGGGATTCGTCCTGTTGGCCGAAGAGCAGTTGCGCCTGTCCAAGCGCAGCAAGAGCGGCTTTTGGGTCGTCACGATCGACCTTGACGGCCTGAAGCGCGTCAACGACACCCGCGGGCACGCGGAAGGGGACCGGATGATCCGCCGCGCCGCCGGTATCGTCAAAGCGTCGCTCAGGGACTCGGACATCCTCGCGAGGTTCGGAGGGGACGAGTTCACGGCATTGGTGATCGAGGCCGGACCCCAATCGGGCCAGGTGATCGTCGATCACATCCGTGCGAATGCGCGCGCGGAGGCCGCCGCGAACCGGGAGCGTGATCCGGTCCTGTTGAGCATCGGCACCGTTTATGTCAGTCCGATGTCCCAGTCGACCCTGGAGTCGTGGGTGGATCGGGCGGACAAGGCCCTTTATCAGGACAAGAACAGACGAAAAAAATCAGGAGACAGATCATGAAGAAGTTGCTTCTGCCGGTCTGGCTGGCCGCCGCGGCCGCCGTATCGGTCTGTGGGGACGCGCGGGCCGCGATCGAGACCCGGACCGTCGAGTACCGACATGGGGACGCGGTCCTCGAAGGGTATCTCGCTTATGACAACGCGGCCAAGGGCGAACAGCCCGGCGTCCTGGTGGTCCACGCCTGGATGGGGCTGGATGAACACGCCCGCGGCAGCGCGCGCAAACTCGCGAAGCTCGGTTACACCGCGCTGGCGGTGGACATGTACGGAAAAGGCATCCGGCCGACCGGCCCTCAGGAGGCCGGCGCTCAAGCTTCGATCTACAAAAAAGACCGGAGGCTCATGCGGGACCGGGTCTTGGCGGGGTTTGAATTCTTACGGGCGCAGCCCGGGGTGCACAAGGGGCGGATCGCGGCGATCGGGTATTGCTTCGGCGGGACGACCGTTCTCGAGCTGGCCCGCAGCGGGGCATTGCTGCGCGGGGTCGTGAGCTTTCATGGAGGGCTCGACGCTCCGCTGGCCGCGGACGCTCCCGGCATCCGTTCGGAGGTGCTCGTGCTGCACGGGGCCGAGGACCCGCACGCTCCCATGGCGGAGGTGCGCGCGTTCGAGGACGAGATGCGGGCGGTCGCCGCCGACTGGCAGGTGGTGCTGTACAGCGGTGCCGTGCATTCCTTTACGGACCCGGACGCCGGGAACGACCCCTCCAAGGGAGCCGCTTATGACCCTCGGGCGGCCAAGCGGTCCTGGGAGGCGATGAAGAGCTTTTTGCGCGAAGTCCTTAAGCCTTGAGCAGGCTGCGGAGCATCCACGCGGTCTTTTCGTGGATCTGCAGACGGCGCGTCAGGAGATCGATCGTGGCCTGATCGGAACCCTTTTCCGCGGCCGGAAAGATCGACCGCGCGGTCCGGATGACCGTTTCCTGTCCCGCGACCAGGTCGCGGATCATGTCGAGATCATCGACCTTGCCGACGCTTTCTTTGACGTTCGTGAGCTTGCCGTATTCCGCGTAGGAACCGGGGGCGCGTTCTCCGAGCGCGCGGATGCGTTCGGCGACCTCATCCACCGCCAGCGCGAGTTCGGTGTACTGCGTCTCGAACATCAGGTGCAGCGTCTGGAACATGGGACCGACGACGTTCCAATGGTAGTTGTGGGTCTTGAGGTAAAGCGTGTAGGAATCGGCCAGGAGGACCGAAAGGCCCTTGGCGATCTCGACGCGCTGGGACTCGGGGATGCCGATCTCGATGTGGGAAGTGGTGATGGTGCTCATGGGGCTCTCCTTGTGGTTCATTCTTGATATGAGCATAGCACCTGGATTACAATCACTCCAATCAATAGTTATTATTAGATAAATAGGCAAAAACTATCATGGAACTCCAACAACTCCGCTATGTGGCCGCTTTGGCGAAGGAACTTCATTTCCTCAAAGCCTCCCAGAAGGTCCATGTGACCCAGCCCACCTTGAGCCAGCAGATCCGGAAGCTGGAGGACGAGCTTGGGACACCCCTGTTCGAGCGGTCGCCCCGGAAGGTGAGGCTCACGGCGGCCGGTCAAAGGTTCCTGCCGCACGCGCTGGAAGCGCTGGCGGCGGTGGAGCGCGGCGCGGCTGAGCTTAAAGAGCGGTCGGGCGAGCTGACCGGGACGGTCCGAGTGTCGGCGATCCCGACCATTTGTCCGTACCTCATGCCGCAGGTGATCACACGTCTGCGGGCCGCGGCCCCCAAGCTCGTGCTCGAGCTCTATGAGGAGACCACCTCCGCTCTTCTGAACCGGCTCAAGGACGGCGAGATCGACCTGGGTCTTTTGTCGCCGCCCGTCGGCGAAAAGGGCATTTCGGAGCTCGTGCTGATGAGCGAGCCGTTCTACCTGGCGGTTTCCAGCCGGCACCGGTTGGCGAAGGCCGCCAGCGTTCATCCAAAGGAATTGGATGCGGAGAGGCTTCTGGTCCTCCAAGAGGGGCATTGCTTCGGCGGCCAGTCGTTGGAATATTGCAAGCGCGTGTCGAAGAACCCGCATGTGATCTTCCGGGGATCGAGCCTGCAGTCGGTGCTCAGGCTAGCCGCGGCGGGTGAGGGCGTCACGTTCGTGCCGAAGATGGCCGCGAGCTTGAGCGCGCAGGCGGACCTCAGGTTCATTCCGTTCACGCGTCCGGAGCCGGAACGCCGGATCGGCGTCGTTTGGAGACTCTCGAGCCCGCTTCTCAAGACACATCAGCTGATCATCAGCCTCATCGCCGAAGCGGCGTCCGGCACTTCCGCTCAAAAGACCTCCGGCCGCCGCTAGCGGCCCGCGCATTCTTTTTAATTTACGAAAAGACGCCTACGGGGCAGAATAGGGCCATTACAACCTTGAACGCTTCCCACAAAAACTCCCTTTGAGACCCCGATCCTCCAATTCCAACGACCGCCGGCCGTCCGGAAGGCCGCAGGACCGTCATGCCCGCCGTCCTTACGCGGGGGCCGGTCATGGGCCGTCGCGTCACTCAGCGGCGGGCCCGAGCCACGGGCAGCCGCGCGGCCAAGGCCGGGGCCAAGGTCAGGATCAGAGGCCCGCGGCCATGCCCGGGCAGGGAGGCCGCCCTGACCCCCGCGAGGCCGAACGGATCTTTTTGTCCGGCACGCCGATCGACCCCTCGCCGCGGATCCGGCTCGAGGACGGCTCGTCCGAGTTCACCATGCGTGCCCTCGACCTCATCAGCCCCATCGGCATGGGCCAGCGCGGTCTGATCGTCGCGCCGCCCGGATCGGGCAAGACCACTTTTCTCAAACACATTTGCCAGGCGGTGGGGAAGGCCGCGCCGGACGTGAAGCTTTTTTGCCTGCTCATCGACGAGCGTCCGGAAGAGGTCACCGACTTCAAGCGCAGCGTGCCCGCCGAAGTCCGTTCCTCATCGACGGACGAGACCTACGATCACCACATCCGCACGGCCGACCTCATGATGCAGGAGGCCTTCGGCCACGCCGCCGCCGGCGCGAACGTGATGATCCTCATCGATTCGCTCACGCGGTTGTCGCGCGTGCACAACGCGGAGCGCTCGACGGGACGCACGATGTCGGGCGGCGTGGACGCCCGGGCGCTCGAGATCCCGCGCCGTATCTTCGGGTCCGCGCGCAAGATCGAAGGCGGCGGCTCCATCACGATCCTGGCCACGATCCTCGTGGACACGGGCAGCCGTATGGACCAGATCATTTTTGAGGAGTTCAAGGGCACCGGCAACATGGAGATCTACCTGTCCCGCGAGATCTCCAATCACCGGATCTACCCGGCCGTCGACATCGCCAAGAGCGGCACGCGCCGCACGGAAGTGCTGCTCGACGCGGAGGAGCTCGAGCAGACGGGCGCCCTGCGGCGCGCGCTCCTGTCGCTCGGGCCCGTCGAAGCCGCCCGGGCGCTCGTGGACGCGCTCGGCAAGTTCAAGACCAACCGTGACCTGCTCACCGCCGCCGCGACGATCGAGAAGCGGTGACGGCTCCGGCCGCGCGCCGCGACGCCTTTTAGAAAAAAGTTCCCAACAACTCCTTTTGATAGGACAATAGAGCCCATGCCACACACCAAAAATACCAAGATCATCGCGACCGTCGGCCCCGCTTGTCAAAGCCCTGAAACGCTCAAAGCCCTGATCAACGAAGGCGTCGACGTCTTCCGCGTCAACGCGTCCCACTCGACGCCCGAAAGCCTCGCGATGTGGTTCAATCTCATCCGCCGCGTCACGATGGAGATGGGCCGCCACATCGCGATCCTCGTCGACCTCCAGGGACCCCGCATCCGCACGGGACGTCTCAAAAAAGCGCCGCTCGTCCTCAAGGTCGGCCAGTCCATCGCGATGAAGGTGACGGACAAGGTCTCCGACGGCAAATTCCTCACGACGACCTGCGAAGAGTTCATCGACATGGTCAAGAAGGGCGACACCGTCATGATCGACAACGGGACCGTGACGCTCAAGGTGGAGGCGGTGAAGAAGAACGAGGCTGTCTGCCGCGTGATCATCGGCGGACCCGTCGGCAACAACAAAGGCATCAATCTTCCCAGCGCGCCGATCACGCTCCCGGCGCTGACCGAAAAGGACCTTCAGGACCTGGCCGTCGCCGCCAAGCTCGGCGCCGATTACGTGGCCCTCTCGTTCGTGCGCAGCCGCGATGACATCATGACGATGCGCCGCTGGATGCAGAAGCACCACGTGAAGATCCCCATCATCGCCAAGATCGAAAAGCCCCAGGCCGTTAAGAACATCCGTTCCATCATGGCCCTGGCCGACGGCATCATGGTCGCCCGCGGCGACCTCGGCATCGAGATGGGTGTCGAGCGCGTGCCGCGCGTCCAGAAGCAGCTCATCGACGAAGCCGAGAAGGCCAACGTGCCCGTGATCACGGCGACCCAGATGCTCGAGACCATGATCGACAACGCTCAGCCCACCCGCGCGGAAGTCTCGGACATCGCCAACGCGGTGTTCGACGGCACGGACGCCGTGATGCTCTCGGGCGAGACGTCCGTCGGCAAGTACCCGGTCGAGGCCGTACGCATCATGCGCAAGATCATCCAGCAGGCCGAGGGCCTGCGCGAGGACAAGCCCGGCGCGGTCTGGGACGACGGCACCGCCGACCGCGCGGTGTACCTCCCGGCGGTCGCGCACGCGGCGTACAACGCGGCGCAGGAAGCCAAGGCCAAGGCGATCGTGATCTTCACGCGCTCCGGCCGCATCGCGCGCCACCTGTCGAAGCTCAAGCCCGGCTGCATGATGCTCGCCGCGACGGATTCCATGAAGACGCTCGCCCAGCTCAACCTGCTGCGCGGTGTCCAGCCGATCTTCGTCGAGAAGTCCCTGAACCCTCAGGAGATGATCTGGCGCACCGACGCTGAGATCGTGCGCAACAAGATCCTCAAAAAAGGCGACGTGATCATCGTGATCTCGGGCCCCTGGGCGCTGCCCGGAAGCCTTTTCATGCTCGCCATCCACCGCGTCGGAGAAACGCAGCTCACCGCCTGATGCCCCGCTCCCGCCGCGCGCGCCGAGTCCCGAAGGCGGTCTGGTGGGTCTACCTGCTGCGCGCCCGGGACGGATCGGTCTATACGGGCATCTCGACCGACGTCCAAAGGCGTCTGGCCGTCCATAACGCCGGCAAAGGCAGCAAGTCCCTGAGAGGGCGGCTGCCCGTTTCGCTCGTTCATCAGGAAAAAAGCAGGGACCGTTCGGCCGCTCAGAAGCGGGAGGCCGAGATCAAACGCTGGCCACGCGCGCGCAAACTCGCGCTGGTCCGCACCAAACGCAAAGGCGGCTGACCCATGCGGGAATACGCCATCGCGGATTACGCGATCATCGGCAACTGTGAGACATGCGCGCTGGTCAACCCCGACGGCGGCATCGATTGGCTGTGCCTGCCGCTTTTTGATTCCCCCTCATTTTTCGGAGCGCTTCTGGACCCCGCGAAGGGCGGAAGCTTTTTCATCCGCCCGTCGGCCCCTTACCGGGTCGAGCGCTCCTACGAGGGGGACTCGGCGGTCCTGGTCACGCGGTTCATCACTGCCGACTCGTGTCTGGAGCTGAGGGACTTCTTTGTGATCGCGAGGAACGCCTGGGCGTTCCCGTTCCGCCTGACCGACCTGGCCCTGACACGCAAGCTCGTGCGGCGGATCAAGGTCACCGGCCCCGCGCCCGTTCCTGTCGAGTGGCAGCTCGACGCGCGGCCGGACTACGCCCGCCGTGATGTCGAATGGCGCCGTTCTCATCTGAACCCGGCGCTGCTCATCTGTGACGAGACGGGGTTCTACACGGACCTGCCGTGCGAACGGCACGGCCGCACGTTGTCGGGTCGGTGCTCAGCCGAACCCGGACGGCTTTATTCCGCGGTGCTGGACTACGCGCCCGAACGGGCCGTTCCTGACGGGCCGACGGTCGCGCGCTACGAACGCCTGACCCTGGCGTATTGGGACGCGTGGAATTCCTTGAACCGCTACACCGGCCCGAGGCAAAGGGCCGTCCGCCGCAGCGCGGTCACGCTCAAGCTGCTGACCTACCCGAGGACCGGCGGCTTTGTCGCCGCGCCGACCACTTCGCTGCCCGAACGGATCGGCGGAGATCAGAACTGGGATTACCGCTATGTGTGGCTGCGCGACTCCGCGTTCTTCATCAACACGTTCATGCGGCTGGGGTACACGGCCGAAGCCAAGGGCTTTTTCAGCTTCGTCATAAAAAAAGCGGAAGAGGCCCGGCGGATGGGGCGGGACGGGACGGACGAGCCGCTCCTCGACGTGCTCTACCCGATCCATCCGGGGACGCGGACAGAAGAAGAATTCCTGACACATCTGTCCGGTTACCGGAATTCCGCGCCGGTGAGGATCGGCAACCGCGCCGCCCGGCAGCTCCAGATCGACAACTGCGCGCATATTCTGGAGTCGCTCCTTTGGTACCGTCAGTCAGGAGGCCGGCTCACGTCAAAGATGAGGGAGCTGGCCGGACAGATGGCCTCGGACGTGTTCCGCCATTGGGACAAGCCCGACAACGGCATCTGGGAAGTTCCCGAAAAACGTCATTACACCTACGGCAAGATCATGTCCTGGACCGCGCTGGAAACGGCCGCGCAGCTTCTGCCCGAACGCGCCGTCGCGCTGCGCGCCGCCGCGCGCGAGGTCCGGGAAGCGGCGCTCGCCAACGCCGTGAAACGCTCCGGCGGCCGCGAGTATCTCGCGGCGAGCTATGAGGAAGACACAACGGACGCCTCGTGCCTCATCGCCTACCTGAACGGCTTTTGCGGCCCGGAGCTCGGCCGAGCGACGCGGGAAGCGGTGGAGCGCGAGCTGCTCGAGGGCGTGCACGTGTACCGCAACCTGGAAAAGAAGGACCTTGAAAAGGAAGGCGCGTTCGTCATCTGCGGATTCTGGCGGATCCGGCATCTGATCAAGGAGAAGGAGCTCGACCTCGCGGAGGCGGCTCTCGAGCGGATGATCGAAGCGTCGGGTCCGCTGGGCCTTCTGGCGGAGGAGATCGTCCCTTCCGACCGGACTTTTCTGGGAAATTTCCCCCAGGCGTTCTCCCATCTGGGGCTGATCGACAGCGTGTTGGACCTGGAGTCCGCGCGTCTCGGTGAAGCGAAGGTCCTGCGCTCAAGGCGCCCGAGGATCGGGAGCATCAAAGCCTTTTTGAGCACACGGGCGGTGTGGGACCGGGGTTTTTTGCGGTTCTAAGGCCCAAAACGCTTGACACTCCGTTTCACGGGGTGTTATTGCTTCTTATATGAAGATGACGCTGAAGATAGTCTTATCGATCACGCTCGTGATCGCGGCGGTCGCCGGAGGATTTTCTTACTGGCAGGCGCAGCAGGAAAAAGTACGGCTCAAGAACGAGCTCGAACGCCGCGCGTCCCTGATCGCGGACGGTCTGCGCGAATCGCTCGTCCCGCTCATCGAGAGGAACGCCGAAGAACCCACCGCGCGGCTTTTGAACCGGTTCTCCAATCGGGAGCGCGTGATCGGCGCGGCGGTGCATGACGGGCAGGGCAAGCTCGTCACGGCGTCCACCGGACTCGAACGTTTGCTGCGTGACCAGCCCGAAGCCCTCTCGGCGGTCCTCCAGGAGACGGAGCGGCTCGGCGCGGAGCACGGAGCCTTTGTGGCGCTCGGCCGTCAGAACTTGCACGCCTACACGGTCCCTTTGGTCGTTTCGGAGACGCAAAAGTTCACGCTCACCCTGTTCCATGACCGCGATTACATCGATGAGCGTGTGAACCGGATCTGGATCAACAGCTTCTGGCGCGCGCTCATTCAATCCCTCCTCGTGGCGCTGACCACGCTCGTCATGATCTATCTCAGTGTGACCGCGCCCATCCGGCGCGCGACCGACTGGCTCCGCCGGGTCCGCCGCGGCGATGCCGCCGGCCGCCTGCCCAAAAAGGACCGCATCCTGCTGGGACCTCTCGCCGACGAGATCTCCAAGATCGCCAAGAACCTCGAGGCCGCGCGGCTCAACGCCGAGCGCGAAGCGCGCCTGCGCCAGTCCACGGAGTCGCTGTGGACCGCCGAGCGCCTCAAAGCCTGGGTCCAGGAAAAACTCGGCGGACGGACCCTCTTCGTCCTCTCGAACCGGGAACCCTACATGCATATCAGGAAGAACAGCGGCGGCCAAGTCGAATGCATCGTGCCCGCCAGCGGCCTGGTGACCGCGATCGAGCCGGTGCTCAAGGCCTGCGGCGGGACCTGGGTCGCTCAGGCGACCGGCAACGCCGACCGCGAACACTCCGACAAAAAAGGCCGCCTTCGGGTCCCGCCGGAGGAACCGGCGTACTCGCTCCGGCGCGTCTGGGTCAACGAGAAGGACCAGCAGGGATTTTATTTCGGGTTCTCGAACGAAGGACTGTGGCCGCTGTGCCACATCGCGCACACGCGGCCCGTCTTCCGCCCTGAGGATTGGACAGCGTATCAGCGGGTGAACCAACTTTTTGCCGACGCGCTGTGCGAGGAGATGGAGGACACGGTGGAGCCGTGTGTCCTCGTGCAGGACTATCACTTCGCCCTCGTGCCGCGGATGATCAAGGAGAAGCGGCCCGACGCGCGGGTATCGATCTTCTGGCACATCCCATGGTCGAACCCGGAGTCCTTCGGCATCTGCCCTTGGAGACGGGAACTGCTCCAAGGCATGCTCGGCGCGGACATCATCGGGTTCCACACCCAATTTCACTGCAACAACTTCATCGAATCCGTCGACCGATTTCTGGAGTCCCGCATCGACTACGAGCACTTCACGGTGCACCGGGAAGGACAGACGACCCTGGTGAAGCCGTTCCCGATCAGCATCGCCGAGTTCAACGAAGGCGGGGCTTCCCCTTCGGATCCGCGTCCGGAACCGGAGGCCGCGAACAAAGACCTTCTCAAGCAGTACGGCATCAACGCCGAGCTCGTCGGCGTGGGCGTGGACCGGCTGGATTACACCAAGGGGATCGCCGAGCGTTTCCGGGCGATCGAATATTTCCTCGACCAGAACCGTTCCTACCGCGGCCGGTTCACGTTCGTCGAGATCGGCGCGCCCAGCCGCGGGGAGATCCCCAAGTACGCGGAGATCTCGGACGAGATCACGCGGGAGGCCGAGCGGATCAACGCCAAGTTCAAGACCGCCCATTGGATGCCGATCCTTTTTTTAAAAAAATACTCACTGCAAAAAATATGATAACGGGTGTACTTACCACAGTTGGTACGTATACAGCGAAGACGTATATCCTCGCAACAGGTGGTGTTTCTCATCCAGAAACAGGTTCAACAGGTGATGGGTTTACCTGGTTGCAGGAAGCTGGTCATACTATAAAGACACCGACACCGACTATTGTGCCACTTGCTGTTTCTGAGAAATGGGTGCATATGCTCTCAGGTG
>CAZHID010000003.1:15636-16418 GCA_964532445.1 uncultured Planctomycetia bacterium
CCGATCCTTTTTTTGAAAAAATACCACAGTAACAAGGAGATCCAGCCGTTCTACCTCCGTGCCCAGGTTTGCATGGTCACATCGCTGCATGACGGAATGAACCTGGTCGCCAAGGAGTACGTCGCCTCCTGCGTTGACGGCCGTGGAACGCTCATCCTGAGCCAGTTCACCGGCGCCGCGCGCGACCTCACCGACGCGCTCATCGTGAATCCCTACGACATCGGCCAGATGGCCGAGGCGATCAAGACGGCGCTGGAAATGCCGGCGGCTGAGCAGGAAGAGCGCATGGGCCGGATGCGCGCGACGGTCAAGGAACGCAACATCTATCGCTGGGCCGCCGACATGGTCGGGGACCTCGCGCAGGTCCGTCTCTCTCATGAAGCCCGCCCTCTCTGATCCCGCGCTGCGCCGCCGTATCGAAGCGTCACGGCCGGGCCGCAGGATCTTTCTGTCCGACTTCGACGGCACGCTCGCTCCGATCGTCCCTGATTTTTTGAAGGCCCGGGCCGGGAAAGGCATCGAGCCGCAACTGCGGGCGCTTCAGAGGGCCGGCTGGAAAGTGGTCCTTCTGACCGGACGGGGACTCGTCGACCTGAAATCCCGCGTCAGGACCCGGGGACTTGTGTGCGGCGGCAACCACGGATGGGAGTGGACAGGCGGCATGGCCCGCGCGGCGGGACAGCCGTCCGCGGCCGCCAAGCGCGGGGTCCGGCGTTCCATCCGCGCCGCCGCCCGGATCCTGCGCGCGTACATGGACGGGATCCCCGGGGTCCAAGTCGAGG
>CAZHID010000003.1:16428-39467 GCA_964532445.1 uncultured Planctomycetia bacterium
CCGAGCGGAGTTCGAGCGGGCGTTCACACGCGCGCGCAAGGATCCGCGGTTGGCGGGCTTCCGATGGAGATCGGGCAAGAAGATCGAAGAGCTGCTGAGCCCCGTCCGCTGGGGCAAGGGCGAGGGCACGCGCCTCCTGATCCGGCATTACCGGCCGGACCTGGTGGTGACCGCGGGGGATGACACCACGGATGAAGAGATGTTCGCGGCGGTCGGAAAAAAAGGGATTTCGGTGCGCGTGGGAAGATCGGAGCGGAGCCGGGCGGGCCACTACGTGGAGCGTCAGGCGGACATGATCCGTCTCATGCGGCTATTGGTCTCATGCGCGAAAAGCCCGAACGTTTAGATCGAGGAGTTCTCGTCGATGAACGACCAGATGAGGGCGGCGGCCCAGCCGAGGAAGGTCCAGCCGGTGAGGATATTGATCAGCAGGATGGGCTTGAAGTGCTTGTGCTTCCGGACGCCCGCGATGTATGACGGCAGGAAATAAAAGAAGATCAGGCACGAAGCGAGAAAAATTCCGATCAGTCCCAAAGCGATGCCGGCGGTGATTTCCATCGAACCCTCCTGGTTGGCGAATGAACGGATGATAACAGATACGGTCCCGCCGCTCAAATCCGCTCCAAAGCCGATATAATGGGCGCATGACCCCTTCCCACAACCCGTCCGTCAAGCCTGCCGGTCCGAAGGAACTCGAAGCCCTGCGCCATGAGCACAGCCGCGATGAGATCCGCAAGCGGCTCGCCGAAGGTCCCCGTCACAGCTACCTCAAAGACTTTATTTACGGCGCCGTGGACGGCGCGGTCACGACATTCGCGATCGTCGGAGGTGTTGCCGGAGCGGGGATGCCGCACGTCATCATCATTGTGCTCGGCATGGCGAACATCCTGGCTGACGGGTTCAGCATGGCGGTCTCCAATTATCTGGGGACCAAGGCTGAAGGCGAGCAGCGCGAAAAGACCCGGCAGATCGAACTCCGCCATATCGAGCTCGTGCCTGACGGTGAGCGTGAGGAGATCCGGCAGATCTTCGCGGCGAAGGGCTTCACCGGCGAGGACCTTGAACGGATCGTCTCGCGCATCACATCCGACAAGGACCTTTGGGTGGACACGATGATCCAGGAGCAGTACGGGCTCCCAAAGACCTCGATCTCCGCGGTCCGGGCGGGGCTGTTCACCTTTTTGGCGTTCCTGGTGTTCGGTCTCATCCCGCTTCTTCCATATATGAGCGCGTGGCTTATGGGAAGTTCGGCGGAAGGGCATTTCGCTTCAAGCGCCGCCATGACCGGGGCCGCTTTTTTCTGCGTGGGGGCCATCAAGGGGCGCTTTGTGGATAAGCCTTGGTACGCGACCGGCATCGAGACGCTTCTCGTCGGCGGATGCGCCGCGGCGCTGGCGTACGGCGTGGGCTTTTTGTTCCGGGGAGTGGTGGCTTAACACATGCAGACCCTGTTCGATTTTTCCCTCATCTCTTTCATCTCGCTCTTCGTGATCGTGGACCCGTTCGGCCTTATTCCGCCGTTCCTGGCGATGACCGCCCGCCATTCGCCCCAGGACCGCATCCGGATCGCGCGCACCGCGTCGGCGGTCGCGTGCGGGATCCTGCTGTTCTTCCTCGTGCTGGGCGGGTGGCTCATCCAGGTGATGGAGCTCAAGCTCTCGTCGTTCCAGATCGCGGGCGGCATCGTCCTCATGATCATCGGCCTGGACATGCTCCAGGCGCGGCCGAGCGATGTGAAGGCCTCCAAGGAAGAGGAGACCGAGGCCATCGACAAGGATTCCATCGCGATCACGCCGATGGCGGTGCCGTTGCTCGCGGGTCCCGGGTCCATCTCCGCGGTGCTCCTCTTCGGCAACCGCGCCAGAACGACCGCTCACACGCTAGCGCTGGGGGCTGTGATCATCGGCGTTTGCCTCCTGACCTACATCACTTTGCGTTACGCGGCCGTGCATTCCGCCCGCTTGAGCCAGATCACCCTCAAGATCATGACCCGTCTCATGGGCCTGTTCCTCACCGTCATCTCCGTTCAGTTCATTATGACGGGCCTGAGGGAAGCCACCCGCCTCTGGTAACGCTCGCACCCACGGTTTAATTTACCCAGCCTTTACTTTGACCTGATTCCGGGCTGATACCGGTCGGGTAGACTTGGCACATGCTTTTATTACAAGAAGGCCATGGGACTGCCAGGTTCTTAAGACCATTCCATAATCCCATTAAAAAATCCGTTTTATCCCGCAAGACCATGCTTGCGCGGCGCCGTTCCATGCCCGGCCTGAGGGCGGTCGCTTTGGCGGTCGCGGTCTCGGTGCTGGTCCAGGACGCGGCGCTCGCCGCCGGACCTGAGATCTGGCGTGCCTCCGCGCCTTCGGCGGCCATTCTCCCTTCGTCCGACGGTCCGGGGCAGGGCGCGCCGGAACGTTGGGGCCACACGACCCATCGCCGGCGCTTCAAAGATTCCGAGCTCATCATCAATATCCAGGACTCTCACGCGAACCTCGACGCCCAGTCCTCCATCGGCCGGGTCCTGGACGAGTTCGGCGCGGCTTACAACATCGAGCTGATCGGCCTCGAGGGTTCCGCGGGCCGGATGGACACGGACCTGGTCGCGGAATTTCCGGACGAGCGCGTCCGAGGCGATGTGGCGGAGGGACTTCTCAAGAAAACGATGATCTCCGCCGCGGAGTACCGGAACATCCTGCAAGGCGGAGGCGCCGAGCTCTTCGGTGTCGAGGACGCGCGGCTTTACCGGCGAAACGTCCGGGATTATCAAAAGCTGCTGTTCATCCGCGCCGACGCGCAAGAGCAGTTGAGCCGTGTCCGCCGCGCGCTTGAGCCGCGCGATCAAGCGGAACTTCCCGTCGTTGTCCCCGTCATCCACAGGATGTCCGTCGATCACGCGGAAGGGCGTCTGAAGTTCGCGGATTATTGGGAGCGGATGAGCCGGGAGGCGGCCTCGGCCGGCGTGAAGCCCTCGGGCTATGACGCGATCGCGTCTCTGGCGAAGGCGCTTGAGCTCGAGAGGTCGATCGACTTCGCCGCGGCCGCGGCCGAACGCGGGACGCTCATCCAGGCGCTCAAAGGAAATCTGCCGGTGTCCGAGCGCGCGCGATTCGTCAAGGAATTGGTCCTTTTTAAGACGGGAAAAATGCGGGCCGCGCAGATGCACCGGACGCTCCTGGAGCGCGCGCGGAAGTTCCTGCCGGACACGCCCGCTCCGGAACTCACCAAATACGCCGCCTACCTTGCCTTGTACGAAAAGATCGACCTCGCGGCGCTTTTTATCCAGATCCGGAGCTTTGAGCGTGAGCTCATCGCCGCGCTCCTGACCGGTCCCGGGCAGCGGGATGCCTACGCGCGCATGGAAATGCTGGACCTATTGGAGAGGCTTTTTGACGGAGAACTGACCCCGGACGACTACGGCCGTTACCTGGGTCTCCGGTCCGCCGTCGGCTTGGGCGCGCTGCGTGCCCGGGCTGGAGAGGGAAGCGGCACGGATTGGGCGTTGCTCGCGCGCGCCGAGAGGACCGCTCGCGGGTTCTACGGCCGGGTGGAGGCTCGCAACCGGGCGATGATCGGACGGCTCACCGCGCGCATGCGGGAAAAGGGCGTCCGGACGGCGGCGCTGGTGACGGGCGGGTTCCATGCGGAAGGCCTTTCGAAGCTGATGGAGCGCGACCGGATCTCGCACGTGGTGGTGCTGCCCCATTTTGATGCCGGCGGACCCGAGCGGCCGTACGCGGCGGTGATCACGTCGAAAGGTTCCTACTTGGACCGCAGCATCCGTACGGCGGCGCTGGCGGAAGTGATCGCGTTGGCGGTCTGGTCGGCCTCGGTCCAAGGCGTGAGCGTGCCTCGGGCGAAGGCGGTGCTCGAACGCAACGCGCGCAAGATCGTTCGCCGCCGTCTGTCCGAAAGACGTTCCGCATATCCGGCGTCTTCCAAGAGTGTTTCGAGCCAGGCGCCGGACCCGGGGCCGGGCCGCGCGGCGGATCGGTGGATCGGGACCGCGTCCGTTCTGGCCGGGATCGACGCGGACCTGGCGGTCCAAATGGTGCGGACCGCCGAAGTGAACGGCGACCGGATCCGGGTGGGGGGCTTCGAGTTCAAGGGCTCTGCTGATGTGTCGACCTCAGGGTCTGGCGTCCGCCGCCGCAAGGCGTCGGTTCGTTTGACGGGCCGCGCGCAGGAGTCTCCGGCCGCTTTGACCGATGTTGCTCCGATGCCGGCTGTTTCCGATAGATCTGATAGGACCGAAGAGCGGGCGGCCGATTTCGCTCAGGCCATCCGTTCCGCCGGTGACCGCATGCGCCAATATTCCGGCAAATTCACGGACGCCGGCCGGCTGAACGCTGAGTTCGACGCGTTGGTCGGAATGACGTTGAGAAAAAAAGGCCTCGATCCTGACCGGATGCCCCGCGCTGCCCGTGAGCTCGCGGACCGCGTCCGCGCGTCCTCGGTCGGCCATGTGATCGCCTCACGCCGCGCGTCCGGGACTCCTCCCGCCGCTATTGCCGCCGCGCGCATGGCCGAACCGTCACGGGCGGAGCGCAGGACCCGGCAGGCACGTGAGCGCGAAGAGGCCAAGACAGGAGTGTCACGGGAGCGGGGAACATCTTCCGAGCATCATTGGATCTGGACGGACAGCGGCTCCAGGACGCTGGAGATCGAACGGTTCGATCCTGCGTCCGATCGCGCGGCGGACCGGATGGGCTGGATCAAAGCCCCCTTGGTGTGGCTGGGAGCTTTTTTAAGATGGATGGGACTTCTGGATCCGGAGGCCACGCCTTGGAAGATCGGAGGCGCCGGCTCCGCGCGTGGCGCGATGGAAGGGCATGCCGCGGTGCATTTTAAGGTCCTCAGAGGACCTGAGCGCGAGCTGCGGGGCTATGTGGTGCTCGACGTGGAGACGGATGACGGGGAAGTGGCCGGCGTCCAGGCGCTGGGCTTCGTCATGCCGGGCGCTTCCCAGCTGCGTCCGACGCTTCTGGAATCTCTTGTTGAGACCGACGTCCGGGGAATGGCCTGGGCAGCGGAAGACTTTTTGAACGGTCTGGTCTTCAAGGAAGCCATCCGCGCCGGCGCGCGGCTCGCCGGACAACAGCCCGTCTTCAGGCCCGCTTATATCGATTACTCCGCTTCCCCGGCCGGAACCGCCGCGCGGCCCTCCGGCTCGCGCATGTCCGCGATGCCCTTGACCCCGGCCCGTCTGCGCTCGGTCGTGGCCCTGCGAGGCATCACCGATCATTCCGCCGATGACAAGGAATTCAATTTCATGATCCTGTCCGCTCAGCTCCAGAATTATCTGGCCCAGACGCATCAGCGCGCGTTGTCTGAGCATGCCTCCGATTGGCATGACCAGGTGACGGCACGGCTCCAAAAGCTGGAAGCCCGGATCAAATTGAACCGCCGCTCCAAGGACCCCGTCAAAGAGACCCTTGCGGGTCTCGATCGGATGATCGACAGCACCGGACTTTTGCTCGCCCAAGCCGAAAAGTCCCTCAAGAAGAAGGACCGGGACGTCCGTGCCGAAACGCTCAAGCGGATCCGACGGATCCATCGGCTGCTCGAGACGAGAAAAGATTATGTGCTGAAGCGTGTGGCGCTGGAGCCCGTAGACCTGCAGGAGGTCCTGAAGAAGTACGGCAACAAGCTCATCGACCGGCTGCCCAAACAGCTAGAAGCTCCCAAGAGATCGGATTACCGCATCACGGTGCGCAAAGCACCGGGGACCCATTACCGGGACCTGTGGATCGATCCCATGGCGGTGAAGCGGATCATGGCCGAAGTGGTCCGCAACGCCTTCAAGTACGGAGCGCATCGGGTCGTCGTCAGGCTTGACCGCTCCGGCGATCGGGTGACGGTCCGGTTCGAGGACGATGGTCCCGGCATTCCAGCAGAGCTTTTGGAAAAAGGTCAGCTGTTCCGGTACGGCGTGACAACGGGCGGCACCGGACTGGGTCTTTACGAAGCGCGCGAACTGGCCCGTTCGCACGGAGGCGATCTCACCGCGGTGAACCTGAAGTCCAAGGGCGCCGCGCTCATCCTGACCCTCAACGCAGCGCAGCCGTCGGCGGCGCGGATGGCGGCGCTGCCGGAACAGGCGATGCTCGCTTTTTCGATGGGCGAGTTCTTCACGCCCGGGTTCTTCATCACCCTCGCGGTGATGACGGGGATCGCGGCGTTGGTCCGGGCCGCTCTCACCGCGAAGCACCCCACCGCCGGAAAGACCCGCCGTTCCGCAGCGTCCTCGCCGGCCGCGTCCTCCGTGCCCCGGCCCTCATCAAAGTCACGGCCCATCCTGAGCATCTTTGTGTACGGCCCTTTGCTGGCGCTGGCCGCGATGGCGTTCGAGACCTGGTATTTTTCCAAACATAGAACGACCCCGCTCAAGGCGGAGTATGAACTTCTGTCGGGCCAGGACCCCATCCCTGCCCGGCCGCGCGGGGTGACGCCGGCGGCCGGGTTCGACATGATCGAAGCGGACCGGGCGGGCCGCTAATGGGTGGTTTCCACCCCGCGCGTGAGGCAAAAAGCCCACGACCAGTTGAACGCGCTGGAAACCGCTGAGACAGAGATCGCCGCGGGGTCCGCGGACATCGCCGCGTTGGACGCCGATGGCAAAAAACTCCTGGCGGACCAGGCGGCCATCATCGCCGCCTTGGACGCGGCGGAGGCGCGCGCGAAAAAGCTGGCCGCCGCGTCCGACGCCGGGCAGCAGGACATCACCGCGGCCGCCGCGACGTTGAAGCAGCTGGAAACGGCGCTGCGAGCCCGCCGCACGGCGGTCCGGGCCTTGGCCGTGGACAATCCCGAGACCCAGGACCGCAAGGCCAGGATCCTCGAGGCACGCGCCGCCGCTCAGACGCTGCGCGACAACGGGGCCGTGCCCGTGCGCCGCGCGCGAGGGTCTCGACCGGCCAGCGTGGCCCGTCCCGAGGCTCCCGACGAGCGCGAGCGCGTGCTCGCTGCGCTGCTGGAGAAGAGCTACCGCGTCGGCGCAGGAATACAAGAAGGGCGGGAACTTTTTCCGGAGGATCATCGAGGGCTTTTCGATCGGGGCCAAGGGACCTGTTCCTGAGATCTCGTTCTCTCCCTTCGCCGGTATGACCGAGCGCAAGGTGGGTGAAGCCGGCTCGCGCGGACAGCAGGCCGAAGCGCTGGTGCGCGCGGGCGGAGCGCGGGAACAGGCGGCCATCCTCGATCAGGCGGCGTCCGCCCAGGAAGCGGCGCTGCGCGCCTTCGAGACCGTCCAGTCCGTGACGGCGGACGATGCCCGCGATCCCGAGATCGGACCGCTCATCAGGGACCTTTATGACGTGGACAAGGAGATGCGCGCCGCGGGCGGAACGCTGGCGGCGGCGCGCGCGGACGCCGAAGCGCTAGTCTCCGAACGGCTGGCGCTGGTCGCGCGCCAGGGGGAATTGTCCGCTCTGGAAGCGGGCCGGCAGGAACGGCTCAAGGCCGCGCGCCAAAAATTGGAAGGCTCGCGCGCGCGTCAGCGCACCGAAAGCGAACGGCTGATCGTCCTCGCTGCCCAGGGCATTTACGACCGTGACCCGGCGGTCTTCGTTCCTGAATTGGCGGAAGCCCTGTTGGGGATCGGTACGGCCCGTTCCGATGACCGCTTCCTGCCGTTCGCGGCGGCGCTTCTGATGGACCTCGAAAGACTTTTTCCCGAGGCGATCTCGAATTCGGCCCAGCGTGAGGCCGTTCAGCGTCTCACGGACGCTCTCACCGCTTACTTCGAAATGACGCTCGGTTCCGCGAACGACCGGACCCGCCGGTCGGCGGAGAATCTGATCCAGACCCTCCGGCATCAGGCTCAGCGCGACCTCAAGGAGCGTCCTTTAGGTTCGGCGGTCCTGCAGAGCCTGCTTGCCGCCGCAGCGCCCGCACCTCATCCGTCCTCGTCAGCCTCGAGTCCGGCCGCCCGGCCGTTCCTTTTGAGCGATCCGGGTCTCGAGGACCGTTGGAGCGTTTCGAACATGGATCATCGGGAAGAATGGTCGCAGATCAAGTCGGTGCTTGAACCGATCCGCCCGCGGCTCACCCCGAAGGAACGTCAGGAGATCCGTGACGCGTTCGCTTCCGGCAACCTCGCCTCGGTGCTTCTCCTGATGAGCTCGAACGATGAGGAGCTCGCCGTTGCCGCGGCCCGTCAGCTGTCCGTGCAGTCCGAACACCGTCAGCTGCTGTTCCAGGTCGCGCGCGACCCGAACGTCAGCTCCAAGACCCGCGCGGCGGCGATCGAGGGACTCGCCCTTAAACAGGACCCTTCCGCCCGCCGCCTGGCCCCGAACGATCCGATCCTGAGACTTCTGGACGAACTGATCGCGTCCGAGACGAAGGATCCCGCGACGGGACAGCCCAAGGCCGGTGATCCGATCGTTCTGTCGCGTTTGGCCCGTCTGGCGGGAACCTTGAGCCCCTCCGAAGCGCTTCCGTTCCTGGAGCGGATCCTTGGAACGGGTCAGCCCGCGCCGGTGTACGCCGCCGCCTTGGAGATCCGCGCACAAACGCCCCATCCGGACGCGCTCAAACCCCTGCTCGACACGCTCGCGTCGGGTCCGTACCGGTACAGTCCGGTGACACGGGAGCGTGTGCTGAGCGAGTTGGGCCTGTGGAGCGACCGGTCACCTGTGCAGCACGCGCTCGTGGAAGCCGTCCTGGACCTCAGCGACCGGTTCGCTTCCGATCCCGTGGTCCGCGCGGCCATTGATGAACATCAGCAGTCAGCCCTCAAGGAACACCGGCTGGGTTTTGTCGAGTACGTCCTTAACCCCGCGCGCGGCCTGGCCGATCCCGCCCGCCCGATGGCGGTCGAGGAGATCTGGTCGAGGACGGGAGTGTGGTTCTACAACCGGCTCGACCTTTTTGCCGCGGTCGTGCTGTCGGTCGCGGGCATCGCGGTCCTCTTGGCGCTGAGCCGCAAGGTCCGCCAGGACGTGGAAGGGGAGCGCGCGGTCCCCCCCGTCCTCGATTACGACGATCCGCATCATCCCGGCTCCGGCGGCGCGCGCATGGCGGAGCTCGACCTGGACGGCGAAGCCGAGCGGATCCTGATGCAGACGCTCGACCGGCGGTTCGGACCCGCCACCGCCGAAATGATCCGCGTCCAGATGGGCCATACGTCTCCGCCTTCGGACGACGCGGGATGGATGGAGCTGTTCCCCGATTTCGGGACCCAGATCCTGAGCGAGCTCAGGAGCATCCGGACCAATCCGATCGACCTGATCGAATTCCGCGTCCAGGAGTGGGAGCGGGTCCTGGACTCCAGCGCGCATGTCAGCCCGGGCGAACTGTCGGCGTCGATCTTCTCCCTGGTCCAGCAGCTCACGATCCGTCTGCCGAGGAAGTTCGACTACCGGAATTTTTACATGAAGCTGGACGACACGCGTGACGGAGTGATCAACATCCGCATGGTCGCCAGGACCGTGAACGCGCTCAGCCGGATCGACGACCTGCTGCGCCGCGAATGGAAGATGACGCTGGAAGGCAGGACGTCCGTCCTGGACCGCGATCAGAGGGTCTGGTCGCTGATGGCGCTGCAGCGGCAGTTCATGAAGGCTTACCGCGCGTTCGGCGCGGCCCAGGAGCTGTTCGAGATCGCCCACGTCGCCCAGACGTACAACGATTACCAGATGCATCCGTGGCTCATGCGGCTTTTTGTCTTCGAAAAGGTCAGGCGGACCGGGATCCAGCTGCTCGCCCACGGACCCCGCGATCCCAAGCGGCCCCATCTCAAAGGGGTGCTCGACGATTATTACCGCGCGGTCGGCCGGGTCGTCGGTTCGGAAGAGATCGAGCGCGACGTCGTCGAATTCTTTGACGAATTCACCGAGGAATACCAGCGCGAGCTGGAAGAGGCGCGCAAACAGGGGTTCGTGCTCTTCACGGGACGCGTGGTCGGCCGCAGGTACCGCCGGCTCATCACGGTCCTCATGCCCGCGGTCGGCATCGCGGCCGGCTTCCTGCTCGGCGGCCCCGTGTTCGGACTGCCCGCGATCTTCCGCGCGTTTTTCCTCGGCAGCCTCGGCATCCTGGCCTCCCGGTGGATCCACAGCGAATCGTTCTACAAGCCGCTGAGGCTTAACTATGAGCACTATGTCAGCACGGTCGTGGACATGCTCGAGGAGCGCAACCGTCTCTTCGCCGCCAAGTTCCATATTTCCGAGCACGCGGCGGGGCCGCGCTCAGGCACTTACATCGAGTCGGACGAATTCGTGGCGAAGATGCTGCTCAACAGCACCAAGGAGCGCCGCCAGGCCGTCATCAACCTCGTCGCCGCGGATCGGCCCGCGGATCTTCTGATCGTCATGATCGGCGAACCGGCCGGCCGTGACTGGCACGGTGTCCGGAACCGCGTCCTCAACCACGACCTGATCGTCCGCAGCGATACACCCGTCGTGTTCGTTCCGGACGATCCGGGACTCAAAGGAAGTTATTACGCGTTCCTGAAGGCCCACTCCTATCTGGCCGGAGGCGTCAGCACCGCTGATGTCGTCCAGCGGTTCTTGAACGAGCCTTGGTTCCTTGAATTGAACGGACATTTGTTGAACGCGGCCGGCGACAGCGTTCGGGATGATGTTCGGGAAAGACTTCTTCGTGACCATCACCGGAAGGTCCGCGCGTCCGAGAACCCGGCCCGCGTCGGAGTCCTTTACGCGGGAGGCGGGCAGGATCATTTGGACCGTGTCGCCGAACATGTCGACGAAGCCGTGGTGCGGCTGCACGCGGGCCTTCTGTGGGCGTACCACAGCAAGAGCTTTGCCATCGCCAGCGAATACGCCGACGGCCGCTACGCCGGCCCTCTGCCGTTCTACGATCACACACAGCTTTCTGACCTGGATTCCGACGAGGTCCTGATCCCGCTGACATGGGTCAACTCCGCCCAATTGGACCGGGAGCGCAGCGCCGTGTTCCTTCCGGACCGGACGGGACGGAGCATCGCGGCGGTGATCCCCGGCGGGATCAACGCGGATGAGAGAAGGACGCGCATGAACCGCGCCTGGATGACCGCGGAGAGCCCGTTCACGAAGTCGCAGGTCGGATCGGACGCGGCCCAATTTTTGACCGATACAGGAGCTTTTTTCTTCTCACCGGCGGACGGGACGCTTGAGCGTCTGCGTGACCAGCGCGACAGAATCCTTCGGGAGCCGGCCGCCAGACTTGAAGCGCAGCGGCAGGACCGGGACGGGTACACGGTCGAGCGTTTCTTCATCGGCTCCCTGGATGAGGCCAGCCGTGTCCGCCTCCGCGCGGCCATCACTCCTCCGGACGCGGCCCGCTACGATCATTTGAACCCCTTGAGGTCTTCGAGAGGGCAGGTGTTCCCGGTGCCTCCAGCGCCTTCCGTTCCAGCCGGCGACCGGACGATCCCGCTCATCGTTCCCCAGCGGCCCGCGCCGATCGACACTCCCGGCTTGACCTTACCCGGCCTTCCGCCGGCACAGTCTGTGCCGCCCGCGCCCGCGCCGATCAAGCCTCATGCCGAACCCGTCCTGCCCGATCCGCCCCGGCGGGTCCCGGCCCGTTCGATCCCGATCCCGCCGACGGCGCTGCCGGTCACGGTCCAGGCTCCGCCCCATGTGCCGGCGCCGCCTTCCGAGCCCTACAAGGTCCAGATCAAGTTGGACGGATCGGTCGTTCTGAGCCAGCCCGGCGCCGCGATCAACGGACAGCCGGTCGCGTTGAACAAGCTCGCGGGAGGTTCCGCTTTTACTATTTCCATTCCGGGCAGCCACTCCTATGAACTGCGCTGGGCCGATCCCGATCAACAGAGGCTTCTGCTCATCCGCGACGGTTCTCCGGTCGCATTGAGCCGGCCGGACGCTTACACTTTTCAACGCATGAAGAATCTGCTGCCTTCCGGCGCGCGGTTCGCGCTCGTGGTCGGGATCGTCGCCGGATCCGAAGCCGAATTCGAAAAACGCGCCGATGCCGTCCGCGCGTCCGTATCAGCCGCGGGAGTCGTCAGGCCCGTTGACATGGAATGGGTCGACGCGGCCGCGCCGTCAGCGGACGTGTTCATGCGGGCCAACAGCAGCCGGGACAAGGTCCTTTTGGACGAGGGCGCGTTCCTCGGAGCCGCGCTCGCGGACGCGGAAGTCCTGGGGGCTCAGATCAAGTCCATCGTTTCCCGTGAAACGCGCGCGCTTGAGACGCTGCTCAAGTTCATCCTCGCCGCGGAGGCGAAGGGACGTGATCTGGACGACGCCGCGATCGACGCCTGGATGGACGCCGTCACCAGCCCTGGAGCGCTTCCGGCCGTCGAGCCCATGAGCATCGAAGCGCGTACGGGCGGCTACACGTTCCGGTCGTCCGCGGAACTTCCCGCGGTCAGCGCGCAAGCTGCCGCCGTCAAACTCGGCGACGCGTTCACCGGTTCTGACTCTTATGCGGCCGCGCGGGAGAAGGCCATCGAAGCCGCCAGGTCCATCGAGCAGTCGCTGCGTCTGGGCGCGGACCGGTCCGAAGTGCGCGGCGCATTGAAGGGATTGGCCGCCGTTCGCCGCGCGGGCGCCGCGGAACGGACCGAGCTCAGTTCCGCGTTCGGTCCCGGCATCGGTGACGACGGCGGAAAGATCTACATCGAAGAAGCCTTGTTCATGGAGAACCAGGGCGCATTCGAAGCCGAGGACCGCGCGCTGGAACAAAAGCTAAGAACGGCCGGCAAGGACATCCGCCGGGCCATTGTCGCTGAACTCACCGAGGAATGGCGGTCTGTCGCCGCCTCGGACCGGCAGTCGGCTTACCTCGCCGCCAGGAACATTCGCGGCGGCTTCGAAGTGGTTTTCGTGGATCCGAAGAGCGCGGCGGGTGTGTTCGGGAACGGTGAAAAGCCCCAGGCCCTTCTGACGCGGTACGCTTCGCCCCTGGCGAACTCCGACCTGCCCAGGAACACGTCGGTGATCGAACCGATCGCGGCCGAAGACACGGGCAGCGTGGGCATCCTGTTCGCCGCCGCCCGGCTCCTGATCGAGCGGAACGACCGGCTCCCCGGCATGAAAAAGTTCGCGGAGGGGCGCTACTTCTACCTGCCGCCCTTGTCCGCCGGCGCGCTCTTGAGGGCCGTGATGGGTGTCCGCCTCTCCGCGGAGGCCGCCGCGACCGCCGCTTGATCGTCCGCGGGACCCGGACGAGTTTACACACCTGTTACTTCCGCCTTATACGGCTGTAACACCAGCAAGGCATACTCGAACCCTCATGAAGTACCTACCCCGAACCCGTGTCCCGGCGGCCGTGTTGTGCGCCATTGTTCTTCTGGAGGCGGCCGGCGGCGGTTCGACAGCCTGGTCCCAGACCCAGAACGCCCCCGCGGAGTCCGTGCCGTTTTCCCGGCAGTGGACGAATTTTTTCTCATCGATGCCGGCGCAGGTCGGCAGGCTCGAGGAGATCTACGATTCCCGCCGCTCCAAAGAAGCGCCCGCCGCTGCCGGCGCGTGGAGCGACCGCTCCCTTCTTCTGATCGAGGACACCCCGGACTCGCCGGAAGTCCAGAAGCGCGTCGCGTCCCTCATCACCTCGATCGTGGCCCGGTCCGGGATCCCCCTCATCGGCGTTGAGGGGGCCGAGGGCGACGCCTCACTTTCTTTTTTAAAAAAACTCAGTTCTCCCGGCCGCCGCCGCGAAGTGGGCGGTGAGTTCGTGGGGCATGCCAAACTTTCGGGCGCTGAATGGGCGCATCTGACGTCACGCGCGGACACCGTCCTGTGGGGCGCCGACAGTTCGGACCGCTTCAGCCGCTCAGCGGAACTTTATCTGAAGGCGATGGGCGCGCGTGAACACGCCAGGCGGCATCTCAAGCAGATGAGCCTGATGCTGGCGCTTTTTCTGCACAAAGAAGCGCTGCTCTCGGAACCGCTCAAGCCCAGGGTCCGGCAGTCGGTCTTGTCGCTGTCCAGCCTCACGGGAATGCTCGGTTCCGAGCCGGGCACCCTGGAGAGCGCGGAACTCAGGGAAGTGAGCGTGAACTACCGCGCCGCCGCGCAGAACATCAACGACGCCGTCCGCGAGCTGGGCCTGGGAGAGACGGGTGTTTTTTTCTCGGACCCGGTCTTTGAACAGCTCCCCCGAATGGACGGCGAGTTCGTAAAGTCCGTGCAACAGCGGGACATCGAGGCGGTCCGCCGGATGCTCGAAGCCATGGACGCGCGCCGGATCCGGAGCGCGATCTGGGTCGTTCGGGGCAACCGGATCCCCGGGATCGTTTCCGAAGCGCGCCGCCTGGGCGTTTCGTACCTGCGCGCCGCTCCCGGATCGGACACGGTCGGCGCTCCGGGCGCGTCATCCGCCTACCGCAGGGAACTCACGCTCAGCTTTGGCGCCGGTAAGATCGGCCGCGCGGCGGGCATCGAGCCTCAGGACTCCGACCGCCTTTTTATCGGCAGGCCCCTCAACCCGCTCAAGCTTCTGCCGCTCATGGCTCAAGCCCCGCTGGACCTCGAGCGCGGGCGCACGCCGCGGCTCGCGGAGCTCGCCAGGGCGCTCAGTCCCGAGGCCGGCACCCGTGTCGGGAATCTCATCGCCGCTTTTAAGGGCGCTTCCCTTATCAATCCGGTCCCGGTCACGCGCAATCCGGCCTCCGGCGGCAAGGGCAATTCCCAGATCGAGCTCGAAACGATGCCGCTTCCGCCTCAGGCGGCGCTGCCGGACCTTGGGCCCCGTGACGCGTGGATCGGATCGGCGGACGAGGAAAGCCAGGCGCGGTACCTGGCGTTCCAGGAACATCTCACGGCGATGAACGTGGAGCTTCCCGGCCGGAACATCCGTGAGGAGAAAAAACCGCTTTCCGCGAAACGGATCCAGGACGCCGCCTCCGAATACGCCCAGCGGCTGAATTCTCTCGTCTCGGGCCGGGAAGAGATCCGGCTCAGCCTCGTCCGCTCCGTCGAGAACGCGGTGGTGGGTTCGGGGAATATCTTCGCTTCCAGCTCGATCGGTCCGGTGTGGTCGCTGTTCTGGGGAGACCCGGGCCGGCGTGAAGGGATCCTCACCGCCGCCGCGCGCTACGGCTGGATCCGCCCGCTTCGCGCGCGTCAGCTGGACTTGAAACGCGCGCGGATGGACCACGCGCCGCTCATACGCTTCTTGCGCGAGACCCGGATGCGTTCAGGGATCCCCAGAAGTTACCGGCTGCCGGAAGGTTATTGGGAGATCCACCGCGGCCAAACCGATAAGGCAGGGGAGGTCGACCGAATCATCGAGCGGCAGATCGCGGAGAACAGCCTGTCGATCTATGACGGCGCTGTCTGGCAGATCGCTTTGGCCCTGGCCGCTCCGCGCGAGACGGCCGGTGAGGTCCGCGGACTGACCCGGGTGCTCACTGATGGAAAACTGGGGGACTTCGAGACGATCCGCGCGTACCGGTTCCCTTACCGTTACGGGGACCGTCAGCTGCCGATGCCCAAGTCGGCCGCGTTCTTTTTCCGGATGATCGCCGACCGGTACACGCAGCCGGACCCGATGGGCGGAGCGACACGGCATGAGAATTTTCCGAACCAGGCGATCTTGCATCATGAGGACTGGAAGCCGGTGATGGGTGAGCAGGCTTGGGCGGCCATTTTGGGTCCGCTTCACTCCGAGCGTCTTCTGGTCCCGGCGGGCGTACCGGCCTCCTTCCAAGCGCAGGAGCTGGCGATGTCGTTGTTGCCCGCGTTCGAGACCATGATGAGCCCGATCGGAGCGGTGTATCACGTGCCGCACGGGACCCATGGCAAGAACGGACATGAGATCAGCACCGAGAACAACCTATCCCTTCTGGCGGCGGTCCGGATGCTTCACGGACGTCTCACCGAGCGGGATAAGACCCAGGCCGCGGACCGCGCGGCTTGGATCCTGAACGGACTTCAGAGCTATTTCCGCGGACATGCCTTCGACCGCTCGGAGGGGATCTTCATCCAGGGAGGGCACTACCTCGAAGGCCGGTTCATTCCTTCGACCGTGTTCGCCGCGGACTGTCAGACCTGGGGCATCGCCGCGCTCGGGCCGGACTGGATCGACCGGGAATTCGGAGACGGGGCGGCGCGGAAGATCTGGCAAACGACGCGCCGCCGCTCGGGCACGTTAGACGCGTGGGGCAATCTGGAAGGTATCGGGTTCACGGACCAGGAGAACGTGATCTCGATCGAATGGACCGCGGGCGCGATCCTGGCGTGCCGGATGCTCGCTCAATATTACGCCAAGACGCGGCCCGACTGGGCTTTGGAATTTGAGTCGGACGCGGTGAGGATGCGGCTGGCGCTGGACCGGTATCGGGTCCTGTTGGACGACGGGTCTGAAGCGTATCTTTATTCGAACCGTCGATTCTTCATTCCGTTCGGCTGGTGGGCGAACCCCGTGCCGAGCCTCGTTTCCACCGCTTGGGTCATCCTGCTCGACCGCGGCTACAATCCCTTCTGGCCTGAAGGAAAATACCCGCCTTATTGAACGGTCCTCAAAAAAATATTCACGGCAAGCGGGGTCTGAAGCTTCAAAGCGGAGGGCTTTGACGCAGAAGCTTGAGCGGGTACGCCGTTCCGCGCCAGACCACGGCCTGGTCGCGCACGGCGCACCAGGACGAACGCAGCACCGCCGCAGCCACGATCAAGATCCCCGCCGGCATCGACACTCCGTATAAGATATTTTTCAGCACGTTCGGGGACCACCCGAACTGCAGGAGCACCATTGCCGCGAAGCTCACGGCAGATGCGGTCCGCACGTGCGAGGAGCCGAATAGTGCGCCGGCGGCGGGGATGACCGCGCAGAGGATGAGCGCGGCGCTCCCCAGCATGGCGAGATCCAGACGGTAATCCATGCCCCGGAACGCGTTCTTATGGATGCTGTTCATCATGCCCTTGAAGCCGACGAACCAGCGTACGCTCACCGCATCCTCGCCGGAAGCGAGCATGAGCTTTAGACCTGAGTCTTTGACCCGCTTGGCGAGCATCACATCATCCGCGATGTCCATCGCGAAGGCCCGATGTTCCCCGACCGCGGTGTACGCGCCGCGCCGTATCATGTTGAACGCCCCGACTCCCGCAAACCCTCTGATGCGCTTGAACCGCGACGCCCACGGCTGGAACCGCACCGCGAACAGCGTTCCGAACGCGCGGTAGAACAGATGCTCGATAGGACTGTTGAGCACCACGTGCGGCAGGAGGGCCAAATGGTCGGCGCGGTGAAGCTCCGCCGTCTTGAGCGCGCGGCTGACCGTGTCTTTTTCAAAGATCACATCCGCGTCCGTGAACAGAAGCCAGTCGCCTGACGCGTGATCGGCCCCCCGCTGGAGAGCGTGGTTCTTGCCGAGCCATCCGGGAGGCAGGTCCCGGACGGTCACACGTTTGAGACGGGGATCCCCGGAGAGGCCCTCCAACACGTCTCCGCCGCCGTCGGTGGACCGGTCATCGACCGCGATCACTTCCAAAAAGCCATGATCCTGCGCCAGCATGCTCCGGCACGCGTTGAGAACCGAATCTTTTTCATTTCGGTACGCAAAAATAATACTGACGCGCGCCGCAAGGCCGGACTTCTCGTTCGCTGTCATCCGCGGCATCCGCCGGATAAAGATCGCACCCAGCGCGGTGTGCGCGAGACAGGTCATCCAGAACGCTGCGCCTGTCCAGGCCGCGCCCCAAAATATCACGCCGGCGATATCGGACGGTGCGGTCATGACAGGCCTTTGGCCGGCTCACAGGCCCTGCGGACGATCTTTTTCAGCATGCCTCCGAACACATACGCGTGCAGAGGGGAGACCATCACCCAATACAAGATCCCCCAAAGGCCCTTGGGTCTAAAAAGCGCGCGTTGGACCACCCGGACCCGGCCTTCGGATTCGGGCAGGATCTCGAATTGCAGCACCGCTTCCCCCGGAAGCTTCATTTCCGCGCGCAGCGAAAGACGCCGGCCTTTTTGACAGCCGATCACGCGCCAGAAGTCCAGCGCGTCCCCTTCAAGGAGTTCTTGGGTGTTCCTTCGGCCGCGGCGCAGACCCACGCCGCCGAAGACGCGGTCCAGGACCCCGCGCAGCCGCCATAGAAGATCCGCGTGATACCAGCCGGTCGATCCGCCGATGGCTTCGAGCACCGCCCAGATCCGCTTGGGGTCCGCTCCGGTCACAAGCGAGCGCTCATCACGCAAAAGCGTTCCCCCCGCCCACTCCGGATCGCCCGGAGCGATCGCCTCGACCGCGCGGGAGCCGCCCGCGTCGGTCCAGCGCGTCACCACTTCGTCCGACAGGGTTTTTTGGATGGCGAGCCGGATCGCCTCGCGTACGGGGATCAGCGTTTGAGGGATGAGCCGGAGGATCCGGTCATCATGACAGATCACGGGGTTCTTAAGACCTTCGGCCAAAGGCCGAGCGATGGACGCGGGGACCGGCGTGACCAGGTGGATCCAATACGAGCTCAGACGGGGGGTCAGCACCGGCACCGGTACGATCCAGCGTCGGGGCAGGCCCGCCTCTTCCGCGTAGACGCGCATGAGCTCTTCGTAGGTGACGATATCGGGGCCGCCGATGTCAAAGCGTTGGCCGACGGTCGAAGGCTGGTTGAGGCAGCCGGCGAGGTATTCGAGGACGTTCCGGACGGCGATCGGTTGGGAAGGAGTGTGGACCCATTTGGGTGTGACCATGCACGGCAGGCGGTCCACCAGATAGCGCAGGATCTCGAACGAGGCGCTTCCGGAACCGATGATCATGGCCGCGCGCAGGATGGTCACAGGCACCGTGCCCGACGCGAGCATCCGTTCCACTTCCCGCCGGGACTTCAGATGCTCGCTCAGGTCCGCGCGGTCCTCGCCCAATCCTCCGAGATAAATGATCCGCCCGAGTCCGGCCTCGGCCGCGGCATCCCGCATCGTCCGCGCGGCCTCGAGATCCGAATGCCGGTAATCCCGGGTACCGGGCAGCATGGAATGGACCAGGTAGTATCCGGCGCTGCAGTCCCGGCAAGCCGTCACGAGGGAAGGGCGGTCCAAAACATCGCCTGTGAAGATCTCAAGCTGCGGATGGGAGGCCCAGGGGCGGTTGCGGGCTTTTTTTTCGGAGCGCACGAGGGCCCGCACGCGATACCCGCGCTCGAGCAGAAGAGGGATGAGCCGGCCTCCTATATAACCGGTCGCGCCCGTGACCAGAATGCGCTCCGGACGGCGGGAAGGATCCGAAGAAGCGCTTATGCCGATTCGTTTATCGGAGCTCATCGCAGCGGCTCCCGAGCTTCAGCACGAGCGGCGGCGTGTTCGAACCAACCGCTGAAGATCCGATGGAGTTCCGACGGATGCGTGCGGAACAGATCTTCCGCATGGCCTCCGCCGCCGATGATATGGAGCTCTTTCGGCCCGCGCGCCGCGTCATACATCATCCGGCTGTGACGCGGATGAACGATCCGGTCCTCAGAGCCGTGGATAAAGAGGAGGGGTGTGTCCGCCATTCCGCGCACCGCGTCGATCGCCGCGCGCCGCGGCCGCCAAGGCGACGCCATGCGGCATCCGCAACCGGGCTCCATCGACCGCCGGCCCGAACGGATCGAGGAACGGCGCCACCACTCGAATTCGATCTCGCGGGGCGCCATCGGGGATCCGACACACGCGATCCCCTTGAACAGGCCGCGGCCGGACTGGGCGAGGAGCGCGATCGCTCCGCCGTACGAGAACCCCGCGGCCCACAAACCCTGATAATGATCCGCCCCGAACGCCGCGACCGCTTCAAGGTCTAACGGCTCGTGCTCAGAGAAGGTGTACCGTCCGCCGGACCCGCCGTGTCCGCGGAAGTCCATCGCCAGCACGTCGAAGTCCCGGAAGAAGCCGCGGGCGATGCTTCGGAAGGTGGGCGTGTCCTTGCTTTGAAAAAAACCCGGAGCGATCACGACCGCCTCCCGATGCCCGGCGCGAAGGCGGCTCACCGCGATCCGGACCCCGTCCGCGGCGGAGAGAAAAAAGCGGTCCTCAGCGGGATCAGTCATGGGCGGGCTCCTCGCAGGCGATCCACTTGCGCGGGATCCCAACGTTGGTGCAGACGGACCGCGTGATCAGGTTCGCGCCCGCCCAGGAAAGGTCCAGCGCGAGGAGCGCCGTACCAAGGCGATGCCCCCGTCCGAGCCAGGGCAGGAAAAGCCATCCCATGAGCGAAAAGCAGGAGAACGCGAAGATCGTGACGATCATTTCAGGGACGGTCGACGCGCCGGCGTCCGGCACCGCGAGGGCGCAGGCGAACGCGGACTGGTTCCAGAGCAGTGTCACGATGAGGCGCATCCGCTCAGGTCCCTTACGCAGCTCACCCACGCTCTCGAACGTGAAGATCCGGAACTGATATCCGGTGATGAAGCGGGAGAGCTCCGTGCGGACCAGGTACATGAGCACGAGGATCGCGGTGAATACGGTCATCGCGGCCATGTCGCCGCCCGCGCGTCCCGCGGCATGGATCAGGACCGCGAACGCCGGCAGGAGCGTCATCTGCAGCGCTACTCCGCGGACCCATGCGGAACCGAAGGCGCGCTCGCCGGCACGGACCCGGCCGTAGCGGCGGCCGGTCCGATGGCTCAGCCAGTCGAAAGGAAGTGTGAAGAGGCTCGACGCGAAGACGAGCGACCAGAAGACGGCGAAGCAGGCCGCGGGACCCGTAAGCACCAGTCCGGCTGACGCGCGCTGCGGCAGCTCGAACATGAGCGCGAGACCGATCGCCGTGAAGAGTCCGCCCGCGCAGCTCACGCCCAACGCCTTTCGGACCCAGCGGTACGCCAGACGGGGACGCGGGCCGGGAGCCGAATCCCGGGCTCTCGGGCTTTGTATAGGGGTCTTTGAGAAGAGGCATCTGGACGTTCGCATGGGAGGAGTATCACCTCTCCAAGCCCCTCTCGCAATATCATAAAAATACCCATAAAACACCTATTCATAATAGGGGGTACTAAAATCAGGCCGGTCACCCCTGCGTTTTTAAAACGACTGCAGATAGCTGGCCAAATTAGCCGGTCCGGCCGACAGACCGAGCTTCTTCCGGATCGAGTTCCGCTGGTTCTCGATCGTCGACGCGGACGTCTTGAAAAAACCGGCTATCTCCTTGGTGGTCATGCCGCTGCGGATCAGGTTGCAGACCTCGATCTCGCGGGGGCTCAACCGGTAGAGGCTCCGGGAAAGCGTTCGGCCGAACGGCTGGGTCAGGTCCTTGAGACAGGCTTCGAGCGCCGCGACGGGCTTGGCGGCACCGCGGCCGGCCGACGCGCGGATCTTCTTGAGCAGCGGGAGGATAAGCTGATCGGCGTTGGCGACCAGGTTGTTCTGGAGAGAGCGCTTCTCGAGCTCGAGCTGACCGAGGAGTTCCTTGAGCGCCACGTTCTTGCGGTCAAGTTCAGCCGTGCGCTCCGCGACCAGCCGTTCGAGGTCTTTCTGATGCCGCCGCAACGCTTCTTCAGCCTCATGTTGAGCCGTCACGTCCGTCTGAATGCCGATGTAGTGGGTCAGCACACCGCCGTTGAAGACCGGCGCCAGCCGCAGCTCGTTCCAGAAGCGCGACCCGTCCTTGCGGTGATTGATGAGCGTGACCTGGCAGGGGCGCTTCTCTTTAAGCGCTTTACGGACGAGCTTGAGCCCGGGCTGATCACGGTCGGTACCTTGCAGGAAGCGGCAGTTGCGGCCGATGCATTCGTCCGGGCGGTAGCCCGTGATCGTCCCGAACGCGCGGCTCACGTAAATGAGGGGGAAGTCAGGTTTGCGCGCGTCGGCGATCACGACCGCGCAGGACGCGGCGTCGAGGGCGGCTGCGAACGGGAGGCCGGCCGCGGACCGGAGCGGCATTTCCGTGGAAGTAGCGGCCTTTTTAGACGCTCTTGATCCGATGGGACGCCGCCTCGGCGAGTTCGGCCAGCGAACGCTCGGTGGTCTCGAAGTCGATGCAGGCGTCGGTGATGCTCTGGCCGTACTGGAGCGGCAGGCCGGGCTTGAAGTCCTGGCGTCCGGCGACGAGATGACTTTCGACCATCACGCCGAGGATGTGCTGTGAGCCTTCGCGGACCTGGTCGGCGACCGAGCGCAGGACCAGGGGCTGATTGTTGTGGTTCTTGCTCGAATTGGCGTGGCTCGCGTCGACCATCACACGCGGGTTGACCTTGGCCGCGACGAGCTTCTCGGCGGCGGTGGCGACGCTCACGGGGTCGAAGTTCGGCCCGGCTGAGCCGCCGCGCAGGACGATGTGGCAGTGCGGGTTGCCCATGGTGCGGATCACCGCGACACGGCCCTCTTCGTCCGTGCCGAGGAAGCTGTGAGGATGGCTCGCCGACTCGATCGCGTTGACCGCGACGGTGAGGCCGCCGTCGGTCCCGTTCTTGAAGCCGACCGGCATCGAAAGGCCCGACGCCATCTCGCGGTGCGTCTGGCTCTCGGTCGTGCGGGCGCCGATCGCGCCCCAAGTGACGAGGTCGGTCAGGTATTGAGGTGTGACGGGGTCGAGCGCTTCGGTCGCGGCGGGGATGCCGAGCTCCGCGATGTCGACGAGCAGCTTGCGCGCCAGCGGCAGGCCGTGGGCCACATCGCAGGTGCCGTCCAGATGCGGGTCGTTGATCAGGCCCTTCCATCCGACCGTGGTCCGGGGCTTCTCGAAGTAGACGCGCATGACGATATCCAGAGAATTTTTGAGGCGTTCGCGCACCGGCAGGAGGCGCTTGGCGTATTCGAGCGCGGCCTTGGGGTCGTGGATCGAGCAGGGACCCACGATGACGAGGAGCCGCCGGTCCTTGCCGGTCAGGATGTCGATGACTTCCTGGCGCCAGCGGGCGATGGACTGGGACACGGTTTCGCTGATCGGGTGGAGCCGCTTGATCTCGGTCGGCGAGGGCAGAGGTTCGAGCGCGGTGACGCGCAGGTTGTAAGTCTTCATAAGGGCTCTATTTTGAATGGAAACGGCGCAATGTCAAGCTCGCCGGAAAAGACTTCCTGATAGCGGGCCCGTGCCCCGGACCTCGGACCCGCGGGCCGGGTTGACTACTATTCATAAGAATAGTAGTCTAGAAAAACACCAATAAGGGGAGGCGGTCATGACGACGACGGCGCGGCAAAAGAAGGTCCTCGACTTC
>CAZHID010000004.1:0-12386 GCA_964532445.1 uncultured Planctomycetia bacterium
ACGCGCTCTACCTCACCGCCAAGAAGGAAAGGCTGAACATCCTGCCGCTCGTGATGGACGTGCTGAACCCGACCCCGTCCCTGGGCTCGGTGCCGGACATGTTCCCGGCCGCGCCCGATCGGATCGGCGGCGACCTGGTCCTCGCGCTCGCGCTCATCCACCACCTCCACATCACCGGCCGCCAAAGCTTCTCGCACATCGCCCGCGCGCTGCGCCGTTACGGTCCGGTCGCGATCGTCGAATTCGTGGACCGGGACGACCCGATGGCGCGCGATCTCGCCTCCGGCCGTGAGGTCCGCTATGGCCAGGCCGACGCCGCGCGCGAGTTCGAGCGCGTGTTCGGCCCGGTCGAGCTTCTGGATTCCGACGTTCCTACGCGCCGGCTGATGCTGTGCGGCACGCGGGTCGGAGCGTGATATGACCGACCGCCTGAAGCGGTTCCTCTCGTTCTGGGGCTCCGTTAATTTCATCATCGGGTCCATCTTTATTTTTATCATCCTGTTCTTTAAGAACCCGCTGCTTCTCAAGACGGACGCGGTCCATCTGATGCTGGCCGGCGGCGGGATCCTGTTCCTGATCCTGCTGCTTTCGCTGGCCGTGTCCGCGGTCCTTTGGACCGCCGCGGCCGCATGCTGGAGGACGGAAGAAACCGGTTCCGCGCTGCGGGCCGCGGGGCTGGCGCTCATGATCGTGCTGTTCGCGGTCCTGACCGCCGATCTTTGGATCCGGGACGGAGCGGCGGACGCGTTCTACCTGGTCCTGGGTCCCGTGACGGTCCTGGTCCTTAGCGCGGTCCTGTACCGGGGGCGGAAGAGGTTCGCCGACCGCCTCGGGGCCTTTGGCCGCGTGGCGGCGGGATTCATGATCGTGAGCACGGTGCTTTTTCCCACATCCAAGGCGGTGCTCGCGATGACGATGCCGCCGATCCCGGAACCGGGAAAAGGGCCCCGCGGCGTGGTCCTGATCGTCGTGGACCGGCTGGGCGCCAATTACCTGACGCCGTTCAATCCGTCCGCGCCGTTGCCCACGCCGAACTTCAAACGCTTCGCGGACGAGTCGGTCAAGTACACCCGCGCGCATTCAAGCGGCACCTTCACTTACGCGACGTTCCCGATCCTGTACAGCGGGACGACCCCCGACAACCAGGCGGCGATCAAGCCGGAGCGCAACCTGATCCGGCTGCTGCAGCGGCACGGGGTGCGCGCCCGGCTCATCGTCTCCCAGAACAACGCGATGCCGGACATGTACGGGTTCACGTACCGGGGTCTAAGAGGGTCGCTCCTGAGCCAGTTCTCGAGCTTCGTGCCGCGCCTTCTAGGGCTCGACTACCACGTCTTTTTGTTCCAGGACAACCTCGCCAACGCCCAGTCGCTGCGGCTGCGAATGCTGATCAAGACGCTTTATGGCCGTCTGCCCTTCGCGACGCCGACGGAAGTGCTCTCGGACGAGATCGAGCGTCTCAGGAAGCGCCGCAGGCCGTTCTTCGTGATGAGCCATTTTTTTCCGGCCTCGTTCAACCGGAAGCTGGAGGGTGATATCCTGAGCGTGGACCTGCCGGAAGCGGAAAAGCGCGCCGTAGACGAGATCAACCGCGACCACTATAGCTACGGGCCGCGGCATCAGGCCTTTGTGGACCGCGCGAAGCGGACCTATCTGGACGATATCCAAAAGTTGGACGCCGGGCTCGGTGAGTTCTGGGACCATTTCAAGGCGATGGGATGGGACAAGGACACCGCGGTGATCCTGACCGCCGACCACGGATGTTCCTTTGAGAACGGCAAGATCTGGTACAACTATTCCACCGACGAGGCGACGCTGCGCGTGCCTCTGATCTTTCATTATCAGGGGCGGACGGGCACGGTGAGCATGCGGCTTTGCGACACCACGGACGTGACCGCGACCATTCTGGACCTGTTCGGCATCCCCGACCGGCCTTCTCCGTCCGCGGTGCCGCTGACGTCCGGCGAGGGAAAGGGTGTCACGGTCTCGACAGGCCTTTACGAAAAAGGGAAACATTTTTTCGTTTTTGTCGGGCCTGAAAAATTCATCTTCAGGATCGATCTGTCATCCGGACCGGCCGCGGCAAAAACGGTTTTTTACAAGGCGTTCAGGACCTATGAAGACGGCAGGGAGACGGAGATCCTCCGTCCGGACCCGCAAAAGATCGCTTTTGTTGAGGATCATTTGAACAAAGTGCGGTTCGAAAAGGAGGCGTCGAGATGATGTTCGCGCCCGTAAGACCGTGAACGCGGCCGGCGTTCTCAGCAGCGTGCTGTTCGGCGGGATCGGCTCCGCCGCGCTGCTGTACGGTCACCGTCAGGCGCGATGGAAACCGATGGTGATCGGGGCTCTCCTCGTGGCGCTTTCCTATCTGGCCAAGGACACAGCGGTGATCTGGCTGGCCGGATCGGCGCTCACCGGTTCGTTGTGGTGGTTCCGTGATTAAAAAAGCCGTTCCGCTGATGCTGGGGACCGCCTTGGCGGCCGCGCTTTTGTGGGCGGCGCCCGCGGTGGTCCATCACCGCATCCAAGCGGCGCTTGAGGATGTGTTCAAGGACGCGAAGGTCTCCGTCGGGCGTTTTTCCCTGGAACGGCCGTTCGCGGTGGGTGTATCCGACATCCTGATCGACGCGAAGGGATACCGGATCAGCATCCCCAAAGCAACGCTCAACCCGGCCCTTGAACTGGCGGTGATCGAACCTAAGGTTCTCATCCGCGGTTATCCGGCCGCGCAGGACCCGTCAACGAAGACCGGCTCAGCCGATCCGGTTGCCAACGATTTTCCGGGTCTGGTCGAGATCCGTGACGCGGTGATCGAGCTCAAGCTGCCCGCCGTCCAGGCCGAGGTCCGCGGTTCCGTCAAAATCGATCTCCGTGACCGTCAGGTCCATTTCGCGCGTCTCCAAGCACCCTCGCTCAAGAGCGGAAAGCTCAAAGTGGAGAACATCGCGCTGGACCTGCCGGGTTCGGGCCGGCCCGGCGTGTTGACCGCGGAGCGTCTCACTTTGGAGAAGCTCAAAGTCTCCGGGATCCGCGGTGAAGTGGTCTGGGAAGACACGCTGATCGACGTGCGGGATATCACCGCGTCGTGGGTCAAAGGCGCCGTTCTGGGCCGGGCCAGGCTCCAGACGCAGGACCCGTTCGCGTACGAGGCGGACCTGGAGGTCCGCGAGCTCGACCTCGACACGTTCACCGAGGAAATGAAGCTCAAGAACAAAATGAGCGCCGAAGGAAAGCTCACTGGTAACATATCCGTTCAAGGGGACCGGTCCGGCATCCGCAGTCTCAAGGGCCGGTTCGACGCCGGGTCGGGAGGCGGGGACCTGGTGATCCAGGACCCGAATTTTTTGAAGTACCTCGCCGAGAACACCCGCCAGCCGATGGCGCTTGTTGAAGCGGCGTTCAAGGAGTACCATTTTGACACCGGCTCCGTGGCGGTGGGGAAGACCGACCGGAGCCTGGGTCTGTCCGTGAACCTGAGCGGCGCGAAGGGCCGGCGGGATTTTGAGATCAACCTGCACGATATTTTGTAAAAAGCGGAACGGCGGGGGCCGTTCCATGACCGGTCTCACTTTTTTAACAAAGGAAAAAACATGACATACAAATTCGCTTGGACGGGTCTGGGAGTTCTGGTGGCCCTGGTCGGCTGCGCTTCGGTCGAGGTGAAGGCCCCGAAGGAGCCGATCAAAATGGACATCGCGATGCGTCTGGACGTGTATCAACACGTCGTGAAGGACGTGGAGGACATCGAGAGCATCGTCGAAGGCCGTTCTTCCGCGGCCAAGACGGTCGCTTCCGCCGCGCGGAACTTCTGGGTCGGCACCGCCTACGCGGATGACTCGCTCGGGTCGGACGCCACTGAGGCAGCCTATCGCCGCCGCGACCGCCGCTCCGCGCTCACCGCGCTTGAGGTCCAAGGCGTTCTCGGGGAATCGAACACGGCGCTCGTCGTGGTCCGCACCGCGGGCAACGCGTCCGCTCAGTCGATGATGAACGCGGAAAACTCCGACCGGATGGTCATCTACCGCGCGATCGCCGCCAAGAACGGCTCATCCGTCCAGGACGTGCAGAAGGTCTACGCCGGCCGCATCCGCGAAGGCCTCCCGTCCGGCGCCGCCGTTCAGGGTCCTGACGGTTCTTGGACCACCAAATAACCTTCCGGCATATCGCTTCCTACTTCGCGCGCTGGGCGCTGATCTCCGCCGCGGTCGGCATCCTGGCGGGATCGGCGTCCGCGCTGTTCATGGCGCTGCTCGACGCCGTCACCGGCTACCGCGGCGCGCATATCGGGATCATCTGGTTCCTGCCCGCGGCCGGCTTCGTCATCGGCTGGGTCTACGCGCGCGCCGGACAGGGGACCGAGCGGGGGACACAGCTCCTCGTCGACGAGATCCACGACCCCAAGTCGGCTATTCCTCTACGCATGGCCCCGCTCGTCCTGTTCAGCACGCTCGCGACGCATCTGTTCGGCGGGTCGGCGGGACGCGAAGGGACCGCCGTGCAGATCGGCGGCACGCTCGCGGACCGGCTGACCGACCCTTTGAGACTTTCGGACGAGGACCGGCGGACGCTGCTCATGAGCGGGATGAGCGCCGGCTTCGGCTCCGTGTTCGGTACGCCGCTGGCCGGAGCCATTTTTGGGCTCGAGGTCCTGCGCGTCCGGCGCTTCCGGCTCCGCGCGGCTTTCCCCTGTTTGGCGGCGTCGGTCATCGCCGACATGATCGCGCGCGGTTGGGGACTGCAGCACACCGGGTTTTCCGCCGGAGCGCTCCCGCCCATGGCCTGGCAGACCGTTGGCTGGGCGTTCGCGGCCGGCGCGGCGTTCGGTCTGACGGGACGTCTTTTTTCCGCCGCCGTTAACGGAGTCCAGGGATTTTTTAAAAGATATGTCGCGTACGCGCCCCTGCGCCCCGCGATCGGCGGCGCGGCCGTGGCGGCCGCGGTCTGGTTCGCCGGCACCGACCGGTTCATCGGCTTAGGACTTCCGGTGATCTCCGAGGCGTTCGTCGCCCCGCTGCCCGTGTGGGATTTTTTTCAGAAGCTGGTGTACACCGCTGTGACGCTCGGTTCAGGCTTGAAGGGCGGGGAGGTCACGCCGCTATTCTTCATCGGCGCGACACTAGGCAACGCGCTGAGCCATGTCCTCGCGCTGCCGCTGCCTCTTCTGGCGGCCTTGGGCTTTACGGCCGTTTTTGCGGGTGCGGCCGGCGTACCGTTGGCCTGCACCGTGATGGCCATGGAGATCTTCGGTCCCGGCATCGCCGTTTACGCCCTGATCGCCTGCGGCATCAGCTTTCTCTGCTCCCGCTCCCTCCGTCAAACCCACTAAACCCTTTCCCATCTCCCGCGTCCAAAGTGTGAAGGCCAAAAGAGGCCTGGTTAAAGATCCAAAATTCACATTTTGAAGGGGAGGGCAGAGGTCATGAAAACGGTGTCAAAAGGTCTTGCGGCGGCGGTGCTGGTGGTGACGGGACTGACCGTGTCGGCCGTCCCTGCGCGTGCGGAAGTGGACCTGCAGAGTTTGCTTAGAGAAGGACTGCTTGGCGCGGGCGTGGGCGCCATTTCGGCCGGCGTCGGCAAGGGCAACGCGGGCACCGGCGCGCTCGTCGGCGCGGGCACGCAGATCATCAGCGGTTCACTTCTATCCTTTCTGACGACGCCGTCCTCGAGCCAGGGCCGGACGGTGTACGCGCAACAGCAGCAGGTGGTCGCGGCCCAGCCCGTCTACTACGCGCAGCCGCAGCCGGTCTACACCCAACCGACCTACTCCCAACCCGTGTACAGTCAGCCGGTCGCGCCGGAGCCCGTCTACACGTACAGCCAGCCGTCCGCCCCGGTCTACACTTACAGCACCCCCGCGGCGTCGCAGGACGAGTCGGGCAAGCAGATCCTCAAGCAGGGTCTGCTCGGCGCGGGTGTCGGCGCTTTGTCGGCGGGTGTGGGTAAGGGGAACGCGGGAACCGGCGCCTTGGTCGGCGCGGGAACGTCGGTGATCGGCGGCGCGCTGCTCGACTTCCTGACCGGATCTCCCACAACCTCCCAGGCGCAGGCACAGCCGGTCTACTACACGTCCAATGTTCAGCCCGCCCGGACCGTCAAAGCGTCCGGGACTTCATCCGCGTGGGGATCATCAGCGTCGAATTTGACCCAGCGCCGGATCGTCCGCACGTACGACGCGGAAGGGAACCTCGTGTCGGAAGAAGAGTTCTGGCAGTAACGGACCGCGTCTGGCGCGGATCCCGGCGGCCGCGATCAGCGCGCGGCCGGCCGTTCGGGAAGGCGGGCTTTGAGCGCTTCGGCCAGCAAGGGGTCATACCACATGACCCCTTTGCTGTTGAAGTGATCGGCGTCGAAGTAGAAGTCGTCCGGCAGCCGGCTTTGGTCGATGTGGATGTAGGGGATGCCCCGGGCCTCCACGTAATTCCGGAGCGCGCGCATGAAACCGTCGTACTCCTGCCGTGTTTTTTCATCCCCGTAAATGTAGGGCGCCTCCTCGAACTCGTTGACGATGACGCGCAGGCCGGCGCGTTCCATGAGGTCGAGCATTTCGCGGAACGTGTTCCAGTATTTCCGGGAGGGGCGGAATTCGGACCTCACATGCGCGACGCGCCGGTGCGTCCGCTGTTTCTCGCGGAAATAGGCGCTTTCGAGCTCATGGAAAATGATGTTGCCCTGGGCTTTGCGGATCACCGCGTTGATGATCGTGCGTCCGCGTGATTCCAGGCCGACCTGAAGAACGCCTTCCCGACCCTGGAACATCCGCTTGATCTTGAGATACTCCTCCATGTTCTTGAAACCCTTGCCGCTTTTCGCGGACCCTTCCTTAGCCGGCCGGAAAGCGCTTGCCAAAAAGGTCTTGAACTCTTCCCAGTACCGTTCCCGGTTGTAGTAGATGAGCCCGCCCGGGAAGTAGTCGGCATAGGGGACAAGGACGCGAAAAAGCAGGAGATTTGACCAGTGATCCCCGATCGAATACCCCAGGCGCAGGAAGTCCCAAACTTGGGACACGTTCGCGGGGTAGACATGGTTGATCGCCTTCTGGTGATGGTTGTCGAAAAGGTTGTGGCCAACCGACAGGACGACGGTCGTTCCGGCGGGGATCGACGGCAGGAGGTCCCTCAGTTGGAGGTACTGGCTCGGCAGCCAGTGGGTGATGGCGGCCAAGTTGTAGGACCGCGTGCCGAGTTTGGCGTCCATCATCTGGCAGTCGATGTTGAAGTAAGCGCGGCTGTCGCCGAGATAAAGCGTGTCGAAGTGCTTCCGGTTCGCGAGGTAGAAGCGTTTCTTGGTCATGAGGACGCTGAGCGGCGACGTCCCTTTCGTCAGGTCCAGCGGCGGACGTTGGCCGGGCGGAGATACGGAGAGCGCGTACAGATTCAACGGGCTCATGAACAGAAGGACCAGCAGGAGGTAAGCGGCGGCGCGCAGGAGAAGTCGCATGCGCATATCATAGCAGACCGCCCGTGCCCGGGATGGCCGGGAGCCCGTCCGACCGGGTTTATTGTTTGAACACGGGAAGGTACAATGGCGCGTTCATACGCTCACCCACAGGAGGCCGACATCCGCCGATGGTCCGTCCACAATCGTCCGTTGGAAAAAAGATCCTTTTCCTGCTGGTCCTGTCCGCGCTGGTCGCGCTGTTCTGCTTCGCGTCGCTTGAGATCGTCCTGAGGATCGTCTCGCCTCCGAACCTTTTCACGCCGCTTTTGCCGCTGCGTCCCCATATCAAGCTCGAGCTCCACCCGCAGCTGCGCGGCATCTCGCCGACCGCGCGTCACACCACGAACCGTTGGGGGTTCCGCGGCGACGAGCCGCCGCTCCAGCGTTGGGGACCGGTGACGACGATCGTGACCGTCGGCGGCAGCACGACGCTGTGTTTTTACCTCGACGACGCCAAGACCTGGCCCTATCTGCTCCAGGAAAAGCTCAAGGCCGCCGGCCGTGAGGCCTGGGTCGGCAACGGAGGGCTCGACGGGCAAAGCACGCGCGCCCATCTGATCTTCGCCGAAAAAGTGATCCCGCGGATACGGCCGGATGTCGTGGTTTTTTTGACCGGGATCAACGACCTGGGTTTTTCCATCAGCGAGCCCGTCCGCGTGTTGGGCAACTCTTATGATAAGAAGGACGTCTGGGGCAACCGCATCAAGCCGTTCCTGTTCAACAGCCGTGTGATCCAGGTTCTGTACACTTGGAAGCTCATCCTCTGGGACCGTGTGGAGGTGGTGACCACGAGCCCGCATCATGACTACACGCCGCGGCTCATCCAAGGCGCGCCCGATTCCGTACCGGACGATGTCCGTCCGCTGCTGCCGGGCCTGCCGGAATACCGCGAGAACATCCGCCGGCTGATCCGGCTCACGAGGTCCGCCGGCGCCCGCCCTGTCTTCCTGACCCAACCCAGCCTTTTTGAAGCGACACCGTATTGGCAGGTCCGGGACGGCGGTCTGTATTGGCTGAGGAACCTGAAGGCGAGGGTGTCGGGCGCGACGATGCGCCGCTTCCTCGACGCCTACAACCGGACGCTCCTCGAAGTGTGCGCCGAAGAAAAAGCGGATTGCTACGACCTGGCTTCCGATCTCCGTTCCGGCCCGGATATTTTTTACGACACGATGCATCTGACGGAAAAAGGCGCGGATCGGGTCGCCGAGCTCACCGCCGCTTTCCTGGACCGGGTTCTGACGGACGGGGCGGGCGCTTGACCGTCTTGGCGGATCACCGTTCATGCTAAAATGGCCTTCAATCCATATGCCAAACCTTCTCTGTGATCCCGCCCGCTCCAATGCCATGCCGAGGAAGATGTTCTGATGGACCGCATGCCGGTCCGCACGCTGATCCGCCGCATCTCGCGTTTCAAGTACGGCGGACGCTTGCTGGATATCGGCGGCCGTCTGGACGGAGAGCCCCGCAGGGTCCGGAACTGGGACATTCTTGCCGGTGGATTGCCGGACCGGGCGGGGACCCCGCAGAACGATCTTTATGACGCGATCGTTCGGCTGGACCCGCCGAAGGAAGAGGCGGAATTGGCGGAATTCCTCCGCCGGTCCGAAGCCGCGCTCCGTCCGGGCGGATTGATCTATTTCCGCGGCGCCGCCGGCGCGCAGGCCATTTCCGCCGCGCGTGAGAAAGAACTGATCGAGGGGGCGGGGCTGAGGTCCGAAAAAGCCTCCCGATTGTCCTGGGCCGCCGGATCGGACCGCATCTGCCGCAAATTAAGGACCATCGAGAACGTGGACCCGCCATCCGCTCCCTCACGAGCGGCGCAGCCGGGCAGCGTCAAAGTCACCGCGGTCCTTCCGGCGTACAACGCCGCCCGCACGCTCAAAAAAACCGTCGCGGACATTCCCCGGTCGCATGTGGATGATATCCTTCTGGTGGACGACGTCAGCCGGGACGACACCGTCAAGATCGCGCGGGAGCTCGGTCTCACCGTGGTCTGTCACCGGGTGAACCGTGGTTACGGCGGGAACCAGAAGACCTGCTACCGCACGGCGCTCGACTCCGGCGCCGGGGTCATGGTGATGGTCCATCCGGATTATCAGTACGATCCCCGGATCATCCCGCAGCTCATCGAACCGATCCTGCAGGGGAGGGCCGACGCGGTCTTCGGGTCGCGGATGATGAAAGGCGGCGCGCTTGAGGGCGGGATGCCGCTCTGGAAGCACAACGCGAACATCCTGCTCACGGCGTTCGAGAACGTGATGCTGGGCACCTACCTGACGGAGTACCATTCGGGCTTCCGCGCTTACAGCGCGAAGCTGCTCAACACGGTCCGGTTCGAGGAAAATTCGGACAACTTCATCTTTGACACCGAGATCATCGTCCAGACGCTCGTGAACGGGTTCCGGATCGAGGAAGTGCCGATCCAGACCCGTTACTTCGACGAAGCGTCGTCCATCCGGCTGTGGCCCAGCATCCTTTACGGCCTCGGCATCTTGAAGACGATGCTGAAACATTTTCTACATGTCCGGGGTATCTGGCGCTTCAAGTCCTTCGAACCCCGATGACCCGCCGCCGGATCGACCTTAAGTCGCTCGGTGTCTTCATCTTGTTCGCTCTGGCCGCCGTCTATCTCTATTATTTCAATCTCTCCGGATTGTCGGCCCCCAATTCCGACGAGAACCGCGTCTATCACTGGAACCCGTTCACGCCGATCCTTTATTTCATCTGCCGGCCGTTCACGAACTTTTTCAGGGACCAGGACGCGCCGTATTATGTGATGGCGACGATGGCGGTGATGAACGTGGTCTTCGTTCATCGTCTGGTCCGCAGGTTCTTCACGCCGGCCGCGGCGCTCTGGGCCGCCGCCTTCTACCTTCTGAACGATTACGCGCTTTGTTATTCCAGGCAGCTCTATTATTCGACGCTGCTGGCGTTCCTGACCTTGGCGGCGATGACCGCGTACGCGCGGTCCGCGTCCAAAGGGGGCTGGTTCTGGCTCCTGATCGCGGGCGCGATGCCGGGCGCGCTGTTCTACACCAACCCGTCGGGGTATGTGTTCATCCTGGGTCTGGGAGTATGGATCCTGTTCATTGCCATCGGCGTTTTTCACGTGCCTTTCAGGAGGCTCCTGCTCCAGATCGTCCTGATGAGCTTTTCCGCCGCGGCCGCTTACGGGCTGCTGGAGGCTTACAGTCATTGGCTTGTAGGCAGCCGTCCCGAGATCCCCTACAAGCCTCAGTGGATCAGTCTCATTTCCTACCGTGAGATCAACGCCGCCGAGGGTTCCGGGATCCGGTACCTTCTGGGGGTGCTGTCGGACATATGGCGGCATATCGTGGTGCCGGACGTCTCCCAGCTGTTCCGGACCGCGCTCATCGCCCTCACGGCCGCGGTCTCGGTCTTTTGGGCCTGGAAGAAACGGCTCGCGCCGCTGGCCGCGTTCGCGGCGTTCGGGATCGTCTGCGGCGCGGTGACGCTGACGGCGGTGGCGGCGGGCGCTCACGGTCTCTATATGAGGAACGTGTCATGGATCGTTGCGCCTCTGGCGGTCGGGTTCGGGTTCGCCGCGGACGCGTTCCTGAGATCGGCCTCCGCGAAGCGCCGCACGATCGCCGCGCTGCTTTTGGCGGTCTACTTCATGTTCGCGGCGGTCAAGGCGTGGACGATGGTCCATTCGTTCTTCAGCGTCGATGAGATCAACGGATATCTCGAAAAGAACGGGATCCCCAAGACGCGGGTGATGACCCTGTTCCAGATCAACCGGTACGAGGACTTTGCCTCGCGCCGGACGACGCAGGATGTTCCACTCGTCAGGACCTATGACCCGGCCAAGATCAAAAAGAACATCTACTATTTCATCCACTGGCCTTTGGTGCTGCAGGGGTACCGGCAGGGCAGGGTGCAGTACTATCTTTCCTCCTCGATCGGCAACATGGCGAACGTCGAGATCGAGGACCCGCTGGTCCTGAACACCAAGCCGGTGATGGTCTGGGAAAATCACCCGCTGAACAACCGGCACACCTTAGGGGCCTTCTTTCAGTTCGATGAGCGTTTCCAGCCATACCGGATCGGACTCTACCGGCTGGAGGACATCTTCGCGACCGCCGCCAGGCTCAAAGCCGCCCGCGCTTCGGCACCCGCTTCGGAAGCGGGCTAGACCCCATCTTCCATGACGTTCAATTCGATCGAGTTCGTCTGGTTCTTCCTGATCGTTCTCGCGGTCTTCTGGTCCCTCAAGGACCGCGCTGTCACGCGGACCGTGTTGATGCTGGCGGCGAGCTATTATTTTTATGTCAGCAACAACTTCGGGTTGATCTGGCTGATCCTGGCCGCGACCCAGATCGATTATTTCGCAGGCATCCTGCTCGACCGCGAAGAGGACCCTTCCCGCCGCAAATGGATCCTGTCCGTTTCGATGGCCGCGAATCTCGGAATGCTCGGCTACTTCAAATACTTCAACTTCATGGGGGAGTCGATCGGGCAGCTCGCGGCCGCGTTCGGCTGGGAGCTCAGTTGGGTGGACCGGAACATCACGCTGCCCGTAGGCATCTCGTTCTACACCTTCCAGACGATGAGTTACACGATCGATGTCTACCGCCGCGAGATCCGCGCCGAGAGGTCCTGGCTGCGGTTCTCCGCAGCTGGTCGCGGGCCCGATCGTCCGGGCACGCGATTTTTTGTACCAGATGGAACGCGCGCCCCGGCTGGACGCGGCGTCCATGGACCGCGCTCTCACACTGATCGCGCTGGGGTTCTTCAAAAAAGTCGTCTGCGGCGATTACCTCGCGGGGATCTCGGAATCGTTCTTCGCCGACCCGCTCTCGCACGGGACGCTCAAGGCCTGGCTGGGGATCTACGCGTTCGCGTTCCAGATCTACTTCGACTTCAGCGGCTATTCAGACATCGCGATCGGCTGCGCGAAGCTCATGGGGTACGACCTTCCCCGG
>CAZHID010000004.1:12598-26425 GCA_964532445.1 uncultured Planctomycetia bacterium
GCGCGTTCTTCCCCGCGGTCTGCCTGACTTGGGGGGCCTTCCGGGCCGAGGACCTGCGCCATATGGGCGATGTTCTGAGGAGCCTATTGCGGTGGATGCCTGATTCCGGATGGACCTGGGGCTCCGTTCTGGCCGTGGCGTTCGTCGCCGGAGGCTGGGCGGCTCAATATTGGGAAGAGCGCAGCCGGCTCATGGACGCCGTTCTAGCCAGGCCCCTTTGGCTCCGCGCCGCGCTTTTCGCGGTCTGCGCCGGCGCGGTCATGATCTTCAGCTCCCAGGCCTCTAAGCCGTTCATTTACTTCCAGTTCTGACCGGTTCCGCCGGTGTCCCCAAAACGGGTTGCCCGGGCAAAAAAATACCCCTTTTTCGCCCCAAACAGCATATACTGTCCGGATACCAACCCCCGGTAACCCCGAATTTCTAGACCGTACCAGATACAACCCGACCTAAAACAGGCTAAGACCTGACTGAAAGAGGAGTAAGATGAGCGAGCATTTTGACAAGGGATCATCGTCGGCGGCCGAGTCCCAGGAAACGGACGTTATAGCGTTGCTGAAGAAGATCCAGCAGCAGATGGTCTTCCTCGAAAAGAAGATCGACACCCTCCTCGGCGGTCACCAGTCCCACGCGCCCTCCCAGCCTTCAGGCGAGCGGTCCTTCGACCGCCCTTCCTTTAAAGACCGGCACTTTTCGAAGCCTTCCCGTTCGTTCGGGACCCGGACGGAGCATTACGGCCGTCCGGACGGCGACCGCGGACCCAGGTCCGGCGGCGGCGACCGGCCTGACCGGGGCGGATACGGCCCTGGACGTCCCTCCTTTGGCAACCGCCCCTCTTACGGGCGGCCTCCTCGTCGGGATGATCATCGCGGCGGACCCGGTGGCGGCTCCAACGGCGGTCCCGGCGGCGGTTCGGGCTACGGCGGACCCAAAAAGTCGTTTTACAAGGGTCGGAAAGACCGCGATTAAGCCCGGACAGGGCCTGCGGGCCGGAGTATAGACAACCTTTTTTTAGAGTTGTATAATCCGGCCCACAGTTTTTCTTCTCCCAAAGCTCATTTTTAACAACGAAAGTAGACATATGTCGGGAATGCTCAAGGAGTTCAGGGACTTCGCGGTCAAGGGCAACGTGGTCGATATGGCGGTCGGTGTCATCATCGGCGGCGCGTTCGGCAAGATCGTCGGCTCGCTGGTCACTGATGTTCTGATGCCCCCGATCGGAAAGCTCATGGGCGGGGTGGATTTTTCCAGCCTTTTCATCACCTTGGGCGCGGAGCAGTACAAAACGCTCGCGGAAGCTCAGACCGCCGGCGCCGCGACGGTGAACTACGGACTTTTCATCAATAACGTCATCAACTTTGTCATCGTCGCTTTTTGCGTGTTCCTGCTGGTGAAGGCGATCAACACCGCCAAGAAAAAGGAAGCGGCCGCTCCGGCCCCGGTCAGTCCGCCTCCGGCGCCGCCTCGCCAGGAAGTTTTGCTCGAAGAGATCCGGGATCTGTTGAAAAAGTAGGGTTTTCCCCGATAAGGGACCGGGCATTTGTCCTGATACTTTAAGTTCGACCGCTCAGTTAATGTATTGTCTGTGTATCATTGCAAGAACAAGGAGAAGTGAATGAAACGTATCCTCGCCACCTTAGCTGCCGTCAGCTTCCTTTTGACAGGAAGCGGCGCCTCGTGGGCCTATGAAGTCCCGCGCGACAACTCCAACGTCAACTATTTCTACGTGTTCGGCCCTCAGGGCGATCCGTTGATGGGCGCCGAAGGCGACACCTTCGAGCTCTATGTCGACGTGCCCGCCTCGTCCTCCGAAGACCTGGTCATCCAGGTCTATGATCCGGACACGAGCGGCAAGAAGGACTGGCGCAAGGACCCCGCGACGAACGAGTGGGACACCACCACCGAGTTCAGCATCGTGGGCGCGTCCACCTTGGACACCAAGACGTTCACGACCGAATACGACCAGGCTTATTACCAGTTCGGTCCTTATAAGAAGGAACAGGGCGAGAAGGTCGGTGCCAACTACCGCTTCAAGCTCGTTGCCCGCACCACTTCCGGCGATGACGAGAACCTGTTCAAGGTCCGTATCCACCCCGAACACGCCGAGTCCTTCATCTACAAGATGACGTTCCGCCTGCTTCCGAAGCAGGGCGATCAGATGGTGTTCCATCCCGAAGTCCCCGCCTCGACGACCAACATCACGGTCCATAACTGGGACCTGGATGCGGAAGGCGGTTCGAGCGTCCTTCTTGAAGGCGAGCAGCAGACCCAGTACCCGATCAACGATTCGCTCAGCGGTCAGTGGGTCAAGACGGACGTCCAGCTTCGCGGCGGCAACAACTCCCGTCTGAACTACGTGATCACCAAGGCCACGCAGCCCTACGGCAACGCGGGTCTCAAGATCACGGACGCTTCCGGCAATCCGATCCCCGTTTACTTCCGCAAGGGCGTCCCTGTGATCGCGGCGGCCCCCAAGCCCGCGCCCATGGCCCCCAAAGCCCCGGCGAACAAGTGCAACACCTACACGTTCGATGCCCGCAAGTCCTACGACGATGACAGCGACAAGATCGCCTATCGCTGGGACTTCGGCGACGGCACTTCGAGCGAAGAAGCGGTCGTGACCAAGTCCTACGAAAAGGCCGGCGACTATGTCGTCATCCTCACGGTCACCGACAACTCCGGCATGGTCTGTAACACCGCCGTCACCAGCACACCGGTCAAGGTCAACACGCCTCCCGCGGCGGTGATCACGGCCCCGGACCTGGTCTGCGTGAACGACACCGTTTCCATCGACGGTTCCCGCACCACGGACGACACCCCCGGCAACCTGAAGTACAACTGGTCGCTCGGCGACAACACGACCGCCGACGGCGCGCGTGTGAGCAAGATGTACGGCCAGGGCGGCGTCTACAAGATCCGTCTCGCGGTCGATGACAGCGCCAACACCGCTTGCAGCAATGACGCGACCGAAAAGGTGATCCGTGTCAACACGGCCCCCACCGCGGAAGCCGGCGAGGACATCTCGCTCTGCCAGCGTTCCGGTCAGGACGGGTTCAGCGTGAAGCTGAACGGTTCCGGCAAGGACGCCGACGGCGACAAGCTGACCTACCGTTGGGACTTCGGTGACGGTTCCACCGGCGAAGGCGCCAGCGCGACCCATGTCTACACCCAGCCCGGCAGCTACCGTGCGACCCTGACCGTCGAAGACGGTTCCGGCGCCGCCTGCTCCGTGGCCGTGGATTCCGTGAACATCAACCTGAACCGCGCCCCTGTCGCGGTCGCTGGCCAGCCGGTCAAGTCCTGCTCCGGCGCCCCGGTGACCTTTGACGGCACGGGTTCGACCGACGGTCTTAACTACACTTGGGACTTCGGTGACGGCTCGACCGGCACCGGCAAGGTCGCCACGCACACCTACACCAAGGGCGGCAACTACAAGGCGACCCTGACCGTCGATGACGGCAAGGGCACGCCTTGCTCGACGGCCGCGGCTTCGGTGCCCGTGACGATCAACTCGGCCCCGAGCGTCTCGGTCGATGACGCCCAGCCCACCTGTGTCGGCAAGACGGTGGCCCTCGCGGCCAGCGCTTCCGATCCGGACGGCGACGCGGTCAAGCTGACCTGGGACTTCGGCGACGGCACGACCCAGACCGGCGGCACCAATGTGACGCACACCTACGAGAAGGGCGGCTTCTACGTGGTCACCGTGACGGCTGATGACGGCAAGGGCGGATCCTGCTCCGTGGCTTCCGACACCGCTTACGTCCGCGTGAACACGGTCCCCGTGGCGAACGCTGGTGAGAACCAGGTCTGCTGCTTGGACGAGCTGTCCACCTTCGACGGTACCGCTTCGACGGACGCCGACGGCAACGCGCTGACCTACAAGTGGAACTTCGGCGACGGCAACACGGCCGAAGGCGCGAAGGTCTCGCACACGTACAAGCAGAACGGCGCCTACAAGGTCGTGCTCGTCGTCAACGACGGCTCGAACACGCCTTGCAGCGAGTCGACCTCCGGCTTCAACGCCAAGGTCAACGTCAAGCCCGTTCCCGTGATCGAGGTCAAGTAAGTATCTGTTCCGGGCGCGTGATGCGCTCAAAGTGAGTTGACAAAGAACCCTCTCCGGCAGAAAATCAGCCGGGGAGGGTTCTTCATTTATGGATGAGATCAAGAAAGCCATGCAGGATACCAATACTCAATTCCAGGAGATCGTGAACCTGGTCACCGAATTCCTGGTGAAATACAGCTTCAACATGCTCGGCGCGGCCATCATCATGATCCTCGGGTTCTGGATCGCCGCCCAGGCCGCCGCGATGTTCGGACGTTTCCTGACCAAGAAGGGCTTCGATATCACGCTGACGCATTTCTTTTCAGGCGTGGTCAAGTTCCTGATCATCTTCTTCGCGCTCATCATGGCCCTCGACAAGCTCGGCATCACGATGACGCCGTTCGTCGCGGCGCTGTCGGGCGCGGCGTTCGGCGCGAGCTTCGCGTTCCAGGGGCCGCTCATGAATTACGGCGCGGGCCTTTCGATCATCCTGACCCGGCCGTTCGTGGTCGGGGACACGATCACCGTCGCGGAATGCAGCGGCGTCGTGGAGGACATCAGTCTGGCGCTCACGACGCTGAAGAACGAGGACGGCGTCCGGATCACGATCCCGAACAAGCACATCGTCGGCGAAGTGCTCTACAATTCCAAACACTTCAAGGTCGTCGACCAGAAGATCGGGATCAGCTACGCGTCGGACACCCGCGCCGCGTGCGAGACCGTGTTGCGGGTCCTGGCGGCCCAGTCCGACGTGACCCAGCAGCCCAAGCCCCAGGTAGGTATCGCCGAGTTCGGCGAGTCGTCGATCCAACTGGCGATCCGCTACTGGGTGCCGACCGAGAAGTACTACCAGACCCTGTTCTCGGTGAACCACTCGGTCTATGAAGCGCTCAAGGCCTCGGGCGTCACGGTGCCGTTCCCGCAGAGGGAAGTGCGCATCATCGACGGCAAGTTCTGACCGTTCCGGGCGGCTTTCATCATTTTTTTGGGCAATTGACATAAAGGAGGATCGGATGAAAAGAGTCATTACGTTTATTTTGGTCGTCGCGGCGGTCCTATTCGGACTGGTCCTCGCAAAGAACAGTCTCGCGCAAGGCGCGGTGCAGGGGGTCTTCAAAAAAGTGACCGGCCTGGACCTCAAGATCGCCTCGCTCAACCTTGGCATCATGGCGGGCCGCTTGGACGCCCGCGGCATCCGGCTCAACAACCCGCCCGGCTTCGTCGACCCGGTCATGGCCGACATGCCTGTCCTGCTCGTGGACCTCGAGCCCGCGTCGCTGTTCGGGGGAAGCCCTCATCTGGAAGAAGTCCAACTGGAGCTCAAAGAGCTGATCGTCGTCAAGAACGCGGACGGGAAGCTGAACTTGGACTACCTGAAGCCCGCGGGCTCTCAGAAGGCGACGTCCGACAAGCCGGCCAAGGCCGCCAAGGCGCCGCAGATCCAGATCGACAGCCTCCGGCTCAAGATCGGCAAGGTCATTTACAAGGACTACTCGAAGGGCGGGAACCCATCCGTTCAGCAATTCTCCCTGAACCTGGATGAGACCAACACCAACATCACGAACGTGAACGCGCTCCTGCCGTTGATCATCTCGAAGGCGCTCTTCAACACGACGCTCGGGAAGCTCGTGAACTTCGACATCAGCGGACTGGCGTCACAGCTGGACCTTTCGGGCGTGAACTTTGATTCGCTCGGGATGGGCCGGTTCAAGGACCTGAGCGCGCAGGCCGCCAAGCAGGCCCAAGGGGCCCTGTCGGGCGCGACCAAGGCGCTCCAAGGTGCCGCGTCCGGGTCGGGGAGTGCCGCCAAGGACCTGACCAAGACCGCGGATGAAGCGGTGAAGGGTGTCGCGGACCTGTTCGGTTCGCTCACCAAGAAGGAGAATTGATCGCCGCAGTGAATTGACGGCGGGACACGGCCTTTGGGGCTGTCGGACCGCGGCGGAAAAAGAAAAAGGGCGGGGAATTTGATTCCCCGCCCTTTTTGCCGGAAAAAAAACCGAACGTTTACTTCTTGTTGCCGATCAGGAAATACAGCACGAGGCCGATGACCGGAAGCAGGATGACCAGAAGGAGCCACAGGATCTTGTTGCCGGTGGTCTTCGAGCTTTTCACGATCTGAACGATCGCGATGATGTCGAGCACGAGAATGATCAGTCCGAGTAAACCGCCCACGTAGTACCTCCTTGTTAGATGCCTGATTCTACCAAAAATCGAAGCGGACTTGAACGCGATTCTGTCCTATAATAACCCGATCATGAGCTTAAAAAATAAACTCCTTGAGCGCTTCCGGCGCATCTTCAAACTCCGTTTCGCGGTCCTGTATCCGGCGGGTCTGTGGGCGCTCTGGGTCCTCCGGTCCAACGATGATTCCTTCCGTTACGGCGCCTGGATCGCCGCCGCGGGTCTCGTCGTCCGCAGCTGGGCCAACGGCTACGCGATCAAGATGGACAAGCTCACGACCTCCGGCCCCTACGGCTTCGTGCGCCACCCGCTCTACGCCGGCACCCTGCTCATCCTCATCGGCTTCACGGTCATCCTGAACTCCGGATGGTGGGGCCTGCTCTTCGTGATCGTCTTTTTGGCCGTCTACCTCGACACGATGCGCAAGGAAGAGCGGATGCTCGAGGACAAGTTCGGCGACGCCTACCGCGCGTACCGGAGCCAGGTCCCGCCGCTGTGGCCGCGTTTTACGCCCTATGCCGCCGGCGAGAAATGGCCCTTCGCCTGGGAGCGCTACTGGCGCAGCCAGGAATACAAGCTCATCATTTGGACCGTCGTTCTGGCCCTTGTCATTTATTTACGTGAAGAATGGGACGAGGACCCGGGCGTTTGGTCGACCCGCATGGTCCTGGCCTCCGCTTCCATCATCGCGCTCGCCCTCGCGGACGTCGCGATCACCGTGATCCGCAAATCCAGGAGTCATCCCGCACATGCCTAAGGCTTCGTCCCGCGCCCCCCGGAATCCGTACCGTCTCGACCGCAACATCCTTCCCCAGAGCTACGATCTTTGGATCGAGCCGGACCTGGCGAACTTCAAGTTCGAAGGCCGGGAGTCCATCTGGATCAAGGCGGCCAAGAGCTTCCGCAGCGTCACGCTGCACGCGGTCGAGCTGAACGTCCACAGCGCGGCGCTCATGACCGTGGAAGGCGTGCGCGTCGGTTCCAAGTCCATCCGCTTCGACGAAAAATTCGAGACGGTCACCATCGACTTCGGACGGACCTTCACGCCGCAAGAAGCGGGAACGCTGGAACTGGAATTCTCCGGGACGCTGAACGATCAGATGCACGGCTTCTACCGCACGTCGTACGATTACCTCGGGAAGAAGACCTGGGGCGCGGCCACCCAGTTCGAGGCGACCGACGCGCGCCGGGCGTTCCCGTGCTGGGACGAGCCGGACATGAAGGCGACGTTCAAGGTGACCCTGCGCGTGCCGAAGGAACTCACGGCGCTCTCGAACATGCCCGTCAAGCAGATCGTCGCTTCCGGCAGCAAAAAAGAGATCACCTACGAAGCCACGCCGATCATGTCCACGTACCTCCTGTGCTTCGTGATCGCGCACCTCGAGGGGATCTTCGCCAAGGATAAGAACGGCGTCGAGATCGGCGTTTGGACCACCCCGGGCAAGGCCCCTCACGGGCGCTTCGGCCTTGAGGTCGCCAAATTCTGCCTCCCGTACTTCGCCGACTGGTTCGGCATCCCGTACTCGCTGCCCAAGCTCGACATGGTCGCGCTGCCCGACTTCTCGTCCGGAGCGATGGAGAACTGGGGCCTTGTGACGTACCGCGAGACGGCGCTCCTCGTCGACCCCAAGAATTCGTCCGTCGCCGCGCGCCAGCGGGTCGCGGAGGTGATCGATCACGAGCTCGCGCACCAGTGGTTCGGAAACCTCGTCACGATGGAGTGGTGGACGGCCCGGTGGCTCAACGAAGGCTTCGCGTCGTTCATGGGCCCGAAGGCCGTGGACGCGCAGTCTCAAGAACTCCCATCCTATCGAGATCGACGTCAAAGACCCGGCGGAGATCCGCGAGATCTTCGACCACATCACGTATTCGAAGGGTTCGTCCGTGAACCGGATGCTCGAGCATTATCTGACCGAGCCCGTGCTGCGCAAGGGGCTCAAGGCCTACCTCAAGCAGTACGCGTTCAAGAACGCCCGGACCGTGGACCTTTGGAAAGCGTTGGAAGACGCGAGCGGCAAACCCGTGCGCGCCGTCATGGCCAGCTTCACCCGGCAGGGAGGTTACCCTGTGATCTCCGCGGACGCGCCGCCCGCGCGGCCCGGGCAGAAGCGCGCGATCAAGCTCTCACAGGACCGCTTCCTGTTCGACGGCTCCCGCGACGCCGCGAACCCGTCCTGGCAGGTCCCGGTGACGGCCGCCGTTCAGAATTCCTCCAAGCGATTCGAGACGCTTCTCAACAAGAAGACCGGCGCGCTCCCCGTGGACGCGCCGTCAGGCCGCTGGATCAAGCTCAATCCCGGTCAGAGCGGGTTCTACCGCACCGCCTACTCGCCGGCGTTGCTCGCGCCGCTCGCTCAAGGGTTGAAGCGCGGCGACTTCACGCCCGAGGACGCCCTGGGCCTGCTCGACGACGCCTTCGTGCTCGCGCGCGCCGGACGGATCCGGACGTCGCAGGTGATGGAGCTCGTCTCGGTCTGCGAACGCGAGATGGATTACAACGTCTGGGGAACGGTCGCCGGGATCCTCGCCCAGGTCGAGGAGATCGCGCACGGCGACACGCGTCACCGGTTCAATATCTTCGCCAGGGAGCTCTTCGTCTGGACGCACGAGCGTCTCGGTTGGGAATCCAAGCCCAAGGACAACCATCTCGACGTCATGCTCCGCTCGATGGCCGTCGGCCGTTTGGGCCATTACGGCTTCGCTCCGGTGACGGAAGAAGCGTCCAAACGGCTCGCGGCGTTCGCCAAAGGCGGCGCGCTCGATCCGAACCTGCGCGGCGCGGTCTACGGGACCGCCGCGGCGCACGGCAGCGGCAAAACGTTCGATCTGCTCATGGGCATCTTCCGCGCTTCCACGCTTCAGGAAGAAAAAGTGCGTGTGCTCCGCTCGCTCACGCGCTTCCGCGACAAGGCCATCGTCCTCGATGTGCTCAAGTTCGCGTTGTCGGACGGTGTCCGTTCTCAGGACCGCTACGTCCTGCTCGGCGGGTTCGGTTCCAACGCCGCTTGCCGCGAACAGGCCTGGGAGTTCATCAAGCGCGAGTGGAAAACCGTCACGTCGTTCTTCGGCGGCGGCAACCTCGGCATGATGACCCGGATCATCGAGGGCGCGACCCAGGGCTTCCAGACCGAAAGTCACGCGAAGGACGTCCAAGGTTTCTTCAAGGCGCATCCCATCAAGGGCGGCCAGCGCGCCGTCCATCAGTCCCTCGAAGTGATCCGCGCCAACGCCCGCTGGGCGGCCCGCGACCGCGCGGACCTGTCCGCTTGGCTCTCCAAGGTCCGTTAGTCCGCCGCATCTCCGCGGCCGTCGTTCCCGCGCTCCTCATCAGCGCGGCGGTGATGACGGCGGCGGGATGCGCTCCTCGTGCCGGAGCGGATGCTGGCGCTTCCGGATCCCCGCGACCCTCCTCCCCGAGCATCATTGTCCGGATCTCAGACCAAAAACTTTTTTTAGTCGAAGGCGGCAAGGTTGTACGCCAGTACCCGATCTCGACCTCCAAATTCGGTATCGGGAACCAGGCGGGCAGTTACAAGACTCCTCTGGGGCGCCACCGTGTGGCGGAGAAGATCGGCCGCGGTGCGCCTCTCTATACCATCTTCAAGGAACGCGTGAACACGCGTAAACTCGCCGTGATCGATCGGACGCTCAAAGGCGCTCCGTACGACGACGTGACGACGCGCATCCTGTGGCTTGAAGGGCTCGAGCCCGGCGTGAACCGCGGGGCGGGGATCGATTCCAAGCAGCGTTTCATCTACATCCACGGCACGCCGAGCGAGGGATTGATCGGGCGTCCGGCGTCCAACGGCTGTGTGCGGATGTACAATGAGGACGTGATCGAACTTTTTGACCGGGTGCCCGAGGGGACGCCGGTTCTGATCCAGAAATAGGTCGAACGGACCGCTTTTTTACTACGACCGTCCCGGTCGTGCCAAAGAACATCAAGGAGACCCCGATGAAAGACGCGCATTGCTCGACTGACAAGAAACCCTGTCCCGGCAAACCCATCATGAAGGTCGTCGTCGGCGCGATCACCATTTGGGGCATCGGCATGATCTGGTACGGGGACCTCATGTTCGGCAACCAGTGGATGGCTCTCACCGGCATCACTCCGGAGGCGATCGCCGAAACGATGAAGACCCAGGCCGGCCGGATCATGGGGCTCTCGATCCTTAATTCGGTCCTCGCCAGCGCCGCGCTGCACACTCTTTTTGCTCTGGCCTGCGCGTTCACGTTCTGCCGCCGGGTGTCGATCGCGGCCGCCGCGTCGCTCCTGGTGGCGGCCGTGAACTTTTTCGGGCTGATGTGGGAAGCGAAGCCCATGACCCTGTTCCTGATCGGGCTGGGGTATTACGCGACCGCGTTTTTCTCCGTCGCGGGGATGTCGTCGCTGCTTGGCCGCCGCTGCGGGACCGACACCGGATCCTGTTCGACCCAAGGCTCCGAAAAAAGCGAGGGCAAGGATGACAAGGGCGGCTGCTGCAAGCGCTAAGCCCTCGGAAAAAGAGGTCTGGATCCTCAAGCACGTCGCCAATGAAGGCGCGGGGACGATCCACGACTACCTGAACGAGCGGAAGATCCCGATCCGCTTCATCGAGCTCTACCGCGGCGAGCCGATCCCGCAGGACCTGGAGAATGTGCGGGCCGTCTGCGTGATGGGCGGTCCGATGAACGTGGACGACGAGTCCTTGCACCCGTTCCTCTCCGCTGAAAAAAAGTTCATCCGGACGCTGATGGAAAAAAACATCCCGGTCCTGGGTGTCTGCCTCGGTTCCCAGCTCATCGCCGCCGCTCTTGGTAAAAAAGTCTACAAGGCTCCTGTCCCCGAGATCGGCTGGTCCGATGTCGCGCTCACCCCGGCCGCGGCGACCGACCCCGTTTTTTCGGCGCTGCCCCAGCGTCCTATCAGCGTGCTCCAGTGGCATGAGGACACGTTCGATCTGCCGGAAGGCGCCGTCCTATTGGCGCGCGGGAGCGAAGTTGCGCACCAGGCCTTTCGGGTGGGACCGTCCGCTTACGGACTTCAATTTCATGTGGAGGTCACTGGCGCAATGCTGATGGACTGGTTCGAAAAACGCCCGGAATTCGCCGGGATCATGAACCGTTACCGGGCTTACCAGGCCGAGCTCAATGTCCTCACTCGCAGGATCTACGAACGATTTTTCTCGTTACACTGTTAATCGTCTCAAAATAATTAAGTTTGTTCAATGCCTTGAAGCAAAGGGTATTCTGTGGCATCTTTGAGTAGGTGTTATTAAATATTTAAACTATTAGAAGATGGTTTAATGATGTGTGATTTGAGACGCCGATCATCATTTGCGGAGGTTCCGAATTGAAACTTGCGGACCGTCAGGACCGGATCGAACGGAAGCGCATCGCGAACCGCTTTTTCGCGGCGGTCCTCGCGCTTCTCGTGATGTTCGATCCGACCGTCTTAGCCTTGGCGGCGGAGTCAGGAATGTCCCTTTTTACGGAGGATGTGTCCGAGACGTCCGAGGGTCAGACGGCTGAGCAGCTTGCCCGCGCCCAAGCCCAGGCGGAATATCTCGCCGCATCGCGGAACGCGGTCCTGGACCTGGACCAGCTGGACGGATCCGAGGACCTGCCTTCCGGACCCGCGGTCCAGTCAGACCCGTTCGCCGACTTCGCGCTGACGCACGCGGCAGATCTGGATTGGAAGACCGTTTTTATGGGGACCGAGTTTGGGACCGGCGTTGATTCGGTCGACCCCGAAGTCCGGGATATCGTCCGGAACGCGGACGGCTCCTGCCGCGCGGTCCTTGCCCTGGCGTTCAAGGACGCGTCCGGCCGGACGGTTCTGAACGCGCTCGCGAGTTATCAGATCGGCTTCCGCAATTTCACCTCAGAGGTCGACGCCCTCACCATCGATTACACGTCCCCCGACGGCACCGTCGACGGGAGTATCGTCACCGAGTGGTATTCCGGTTCCGCGGTCAGGACCGCCAGGATCACCGAGCGCGTCACCGACGCTTCCGGCACCTCCCTGCTCAACTTCAGGAAGAATTTTTCGGCCGACGGACGGCAGGTTGCCTTCACCCAAAAGACCACCGTCGCCGAGACCCTTGGTGAAGGGTCCACGGTGACGCGGGTCGTCATCGCTTCGCAGGGCGAGGACGGGACGATGATCCGGAACACGACCGAGACCACCAAGGACGCGTCGGGACGGGTGACGCGGACCGCTTCGTCCAAAACGCGCCACGACGGGTCCGGGACCCTGACGGAGTCGAGCGAGGATTCCTTCGACCGCGATTACTGGGGCACGACGTCCGTTGTCCGGACCGGGACCAAGACCCTCTCATCGCTCAAGCAGGCGGGACTGACCATTGTGACGGCCGAGACGACGACCTATGACGCCTCAGGTCGGGCGGAGTCCGTCGTCAAAAGCGACCAGAGCATCCGCGCTCTGTCCGCCGGCGGCCGGACCGCTCATATCGTCGAGACGTCCATCGGTTATTCGGACGGCGGGACGGCGCGCGGCGAGGCGGCCCGGACCGAAAAGGTCAGGACCTACGACGCTTCGGACGATCTGACCGCCGAACGCACCATCACCGTCAACCACAGCGGTCCCGTCCTGGTCACCCGGACGACCGAGGATGTCTTTTTTGAGTCGGGCGTCAGCACCGGCCGGAAGGTGCAGGTCGAGGACTTCGTTTCCGGCCCTTCGCCGGTCGTCACCAGGACGTTCTATGAGGGCGACCTGCCTGTCCGGTACGAAGAGGAAGTGACTTCAGGCGAGATGAAGGTTTTTTTGGTCCACGAGCTGACGTATGACGCGTCGGGCGGGACCCTCAGGATCGGGAGCGTCGATTATTCGGCACGACGGGAGTATTCCGGTTCGATGGCGTCCCGCGGGACCGTCACGACAACCGGCCGTCGTGAGTTCACTTATGACGCGGAAGGGGTCCTGACGCGGACGCTGGACGTGAGCCGGTCAGCGAGCCTGACGGAGCACGCCGCTTCACCCGACGGACCGTCGACGACGTATTGGGTGACCGAGCATGCTTCGGAACTTTCGGCGTCGGTCCTGACGGACCCCGAATCCGTGATCGCGGCCGCGAACGTCATGCGGACAGGAACTTCCGGCCGTTCGGTCTACTACACCCGCTATGACGGCGGGGATTGGACCGCGCGCCAGGTCCACGACGCCGAAGGGCTCGTGAATGAAGGAGCGCCGTTCTCCATCGTGATCGGCGACCCGGACGACGGGTCGAGCGATCCGGGCGACATCCGCATCTGGGGATTTGAAGGCGCGCCGCAGGGTTATTCGATGAGGCTCACGGTCGCGAGTGAAACGGCCGGAGGTCACGTGACGGAGGTCACGCGCGTAAAGGGGTTCGGTCTCTCGATCATCGACGACGCGACCGGCGGCGTCACGGCCGTCATCGATTTTCCGAACGTCCAGGAGTTCGCCCTGGACGGCAAGACCTACACGCTGACGCTCGACGGTGACGGAGTGGTCCGGATGGCCGAGAAGATCATATACCCCGTGATGCCGATGAGCTTTTCGGTGATGACGACGCATCTGGGGCAGGCGATGTCCATCACGGTGGACGGTCAGGGGAATGTCGGGATCTTTTTTG
>CAZHID010000004.1:26570-29116 GCA_964532445.1 uncultured Planctomycetia bacterium
GAAGGGCGCGTCCATCTGGCTGGAGCCGGACCGGGTCGTCCTCACGAACCGCGAGTCGGGCGCCCTGGCGGTCCGTGAGTCCATCTATCAGAGCGGTCTTCTGAGTCAGTTCCTCATGACCCATGAGACGGATTCGGAGATCCGGAGAACGGTCTCCGAGTACACTTACAAGCAGGTGGGTCTGGCCGGCCGGAAGGTGGACACTGAGGTGACGCGGATCGAGGTCGAGTCCAAGAGCGCGCCCGGTGTTCTGACCGGGTCGTCGGTCCGCCGCAGTTTTTATGACTACTACATCGAAGGACAGGTCTCGACGGAGCGGAACTTCAAGACCTGGACGGTGGACGGGCGGACCCGGTCCCAGGGCGAGGAGATCCGTTACTGGTCGGACCGTCAGGTCGCTGGAACGACCTATTCCGATGTTCTGGACGGCGATGTGTATTCACAGGTCCGTTTTGCGACGGACGCGCGGACGGCGGTCCGGGCGTTCATGAATTTCGCGAATTACGATGCCGGGTACTATGAAGATGGTCCGGATGGTGAGCCGATCTTCCGGCCGGCCCGGGCGGTCGAGGGCATCAAGAACGGCCCGTTCTCCAATGCCATACTCGGTGCATCCATCGGCGGGGTGGTCCGCGTGACGATCGGCGCCGAGGACAGAGTAGGCGACCCCGCCCCGGACGACCTTCTCCTTTATGGTGTTCCGCAAGGGCTGCCCGAGGGTTGGATGGTCAAGTTCGGGTCGAGTTACACCCACATCACCGCGCCCGCCGGGAGCGTATCGATGGGCAGCTTGGCCGTCACCCATGACGCTCCGAAGCTCTACATTGAGAACGCCGGCCGTAAGATCTTCTTCAACGGAGCGGGTTCCGTCATCACGTTGGACGGTAAGGATTATGAGGTCTTCAGGACCCATGACTGGCGTCTGATCTTTGTGGACTTGTCGGTCGCGCCGGAGATCGAGATCTCGGCGTCCACCTCAAGCGGCCCGGCGGCCCAACCGGATGTGTCGGTCCGGGTGAGACCGGACGGGACCGCCACAGTGACGTATCAAGGGGTTTCCGCGGACGGCGTATTCGATCCGGTTTCTTCTTCGGTCCGGATCCGCAACCCGTATCCTGACGATGGCTCGGAAGCGGACGGGTGGCTTGTCGAGTTCAGTAAGAACCCCGCGGGTGAACCCCGGTATTTGCTCAAAACGATCACGGTGAACCGGGCTCCCGAAACGGTCACCGGATCCCGACACACGGTCATCATCGATTATGAGAAGAACCAGCCGGTCCGAAGCCACAGCACGGTCCGGACACCCGAGGACATTACCCTCCTTGAAGAGACGGTCCTCACCGAGTATCTCGACGCGGCCGGCGCGCGCCGCGCGTCCGCCGTCCTGTCGTCCCGGATCTCCAGGGACGCGGCCGGACAGGCGACGTCCTCCCGGGAAGACCGCCGCTACTATCAGTACGCCGAAGACGGGACGGTGAACATCGAACTTGACGTGGGGACTTCTTCCGCGGATGGGGTCGTGCGGCGCGCGGTGCGGTACACCGAGACCTTTGACGGGGTGCGGAACGTTTTTGAGGTCGCCGCGCCGAGCGAAGCTTACGTCCGGTCGATCGCGGGATTGGCCTATTCAGGCAACATCAAGCAAATGTCCTCGATCATGACCCAGTCCTATGTGTACGAAGGGGCCGACCTTTGGACCGTGGAGTACACGAAGGAGGCCGGGGGCTACGCAATGACGCCCCGGCTGATGAAACGGTGGAACGCGGACATGACCGCGCAGGAAGAATACCTGGTCGTCGGCACTCCGGACCTTTATGGCGACATAGAGGACGACTTTCGTATCAATAACGGCATGGCGGAAGGGACCCCTTCCAACATCACGTACCATTTTGGCGCGCTGAGGGATGAGACCGCGTCCGGACCCGACAAACCCTTTTTGGGGTTCGGGCTGATCGTCCGGGTCAGTGACCGCGGGGATCCGCCGGCTGTCATCACGTCCACACTCGACTATCCGTCCCAGACCATCTTTGAGACCGGCGATCAGGGCTACGACATCACTTTTGACCCACAGGGTCGGATGGAGCTGACCCCTTCACCCGTTTGGTACCAGCAGCGTGTCAATGAAGCGCGCGCGGTCCTGTTGGCGTCCCGCGCGGCCGATCCTTCCGTGGCTCAGGCCCGGATCGCTTCGGCTCAGGCCGCCGCCGCGGCGTTCGGCGCCGCCGCTCAGGCCCATTTGGCCGGGCAATTGTCTGCGGCTGATGAAGCGGTCCGGTTGATGGAACCTCTCAGGACCGACTTGTTGAATTTGTCGGCCGTTGAAGGGATCAGCGCCGCCTCCCGTGACCGCCTGCTGTCTCACGCCGCTCTGATCGCCGCTTGGTTGGACGGGATCAAGGGCGCCGGACGAACGGACTTTGAACGGCGGTTCCAGTCCGCGAGAGATGCTGTCACGGCTGCCATCGACGGAGCACTGACTTCCTTAAGAGGGTGGCTGACCGCTTACGCCGCGTGGATCGTTCAGGCCGGCGCCGCTACGACCCTGG
>CAZHID010000004.1:29126-33503 GCA_964532445.1 uncultured Planctomycetia bacterium
CGCTTCGTTCGCTCCGATTGGACACGGTCCCTGCGGGGACGCTCCCCGACACCGGCACGGACCAGCTGCCGGTCTTCACGAGCGATCCCGGGAACCTGAGGTTGGACGCTCTCGACGCCCGCCGCGACGCGCTCATTGAACTCAGGTCCGACCCGGACCGTGTGATCCCCACCAGCGCCCTCTGGACCCCGCCCGCCAACGCCGCCGCCGGCGGAACGGACGTGAACATCCTGGATTGGAACACGGCCGCCGGCGCGGACCGTTTTGCCGTGTACCGTAGGATCTACGGCCAGACGGAATGGCAGAAGATCGCCGACATCGACGGCCGGATCCGTTTCATTGACGCGGACATCGATCCGGCAAGAGCCTATCAGTACGAGGTCCGCCCCGTGAACACCGCCGGGGCCGAGATGGCCGCCGCCAAGGTCGCCGTGTCCGCCAATTATGACCGCGCGTACGACGGCATGAGGCCCGACAACGTCCTGGTCCTGGTGAACCCCGCGGAAGTCGGATGGGTGGACATCGGTGCTGAGGTGGAGGACTACGAAAAAGCTTCCGGTTTGCTTGACCCGCTCGATGAATCGGATGTCCGGAGTTGGCTCGGCATGACCGCGGACGATGTCCTGTGGGGCCCTGCGGACGGGAACGGGGACCGGCTGAACGGCACTTGGATGATCAAGCAGGACGCCCAGAAGCGCATCTGGGTCCCGCTGGGTGTCTATTACGCGATGCGCCGCGCGATCCCGAAGGAGAACCTGGTATTTTTGCAGAACATCCCTGTGCACGAGCGGGCGCGCATGGGGACCGAGGAATTCGACATCAAGGTGCTCCAGCCGGTCTTGGCGCACATGCGGAACGCGGACATCACCGACCGGATCACGAGTGTCGTCTCGGTTTTCCGATTCCCTGTGGTGGCGACCAGCCACGTGAATTCGGGCTGGGTCGGCTACGCGTCTTCCTGGGAGTTCGCGCTGTCCGATGGATTGAAGCGCGCGATCCCGGCGAGCGGGTCCCAGCTTACGACGACGCGGTCCGGCCGTCCGGTCTCAAGGCAGCTGGGCGACAGCTATTTCTCGACGACCCGGATCGACGCTCAGGACATCACGACATCGCGCCGCATGATCGACGACGCGATCTGGGCGGAAGAGAACTATTTGTTCGAGGATTCGGACTGGGTCCGAGACGAGAGCGACCTGAGGGCGTTCTTTGACTATCAAGGCGCGTACGCCAGTTACGACCCTCAATTCCGGATCGCGGCGGAGATCGCCCTTGAGTCCGGATATTTCACCCGTCCAGGGGAACCGGTCTGCGATCCTATGACGGCCAACGAGTGTTCCATGACGAATTTTGGCGTCGCCCCCAACATTTGGAACAGCTTCGTTTCAGACCATCCCGAATATGACCTGGACCAGGACGGACGGCTGGACCAGACCTTCCTCAGAGTGGGCTGGTACGAGTGGTTGAACTTCCAGGACTACTACGACCTGGCCCGCGGCGCGGTGGCCTGGAACCTGGACTCCTCCAATGGCCTGCAGTACCGGTTCGGCGGTTCGTACTTCGAGGAGAGCCGCCCGTATTCGGACGAGAACTTCCGGTCCTGGTGCGGTGACAGCGGCGCCGAAAAGTGCAAAACGGACATCAAGAACGCGATCCTCCAACACGGGTACGACGGGCTGGTGACGGCCGCGGCGCCCGGCACGATCGATTGGTTCAACGAAGTCCTGCACACTCCCGGCCTCTACGACATGCTGGTCCGCAATCCCAGCGTGCCGTCCGGCCAAAAAACGAACACGATCACCTTCGACGACATCCGGAACCTCGCGGCGCTGACGGAGTCCTACCGCGATGAGGCGTGGGAAGACCTGACGGACCTCCAGCAGATGAGGATCAATTCGCTGAACCGGGCCATTTTGCAGCGGATGTACAACGCGCCGACGACCCAGCAGCACCACGCGGAGACGGGGATGTCCAACTGGTGGGGCGGCGGGTTCATCAACGATGTGTACGACGATGACGGGAACGTCGTCCGCCGCGGAGCGACCGTCACGCTGGGCGCGGTCGATGAGCCGGGGCTGGGCGGTCACACCAACCCGAGGCTTTTCACCGGGTATCTGATGCAGGGTTATTCCTTCGGAGAGGTCGTTTCGGTCTCCGATCAAGGCGGATATTACTCGCAGATGTCGTACAACGGCGATCCGCTGTACCGTCCGTTCGCGTTCCAGCAGGGATCGAAGGCGGTCCGGACGGATCCGGACGGCGGAAAGCGGGTGACGCTGGCCCGGACGGCCGAGGGCGTTCTGACGCATGACGGGGCTTATCGTGAATACGCGCCGGACGGCCGCCTGACCGTGGAGCGGATGGAGAACGGGACGCAGATCGAGCACCTCGCGGACGGCCGCCTGGTGGTCACGCAGGGAAACCTGACGCCCGGAACGTACGCCGCTTCCAAGACGATCGATATTTACGACGAGACGGGCCGTTGGATGAGCCGGTTCCAGGTCCCGACGGACGGATCGTCCGGTCAGTCCGCGGCCTACGGTTACGCGGGGACCGAGGACCGGGTCCTGTTGGGCGACGGGTATGATGACGAAGGCTTCAGGACGATCTTCATCCGCCGGACCCGTTCCGGATCGGACCGCGAGGAGATCTTCAACGACCTTGGCCAGCTCGTGATCTTCGGCTCTCAGACGCCGCTGATCTGGCAGGCGCAGACGACCGATCATTTTGATGCCGTGTACGAGGACGTCCAGCAGCCGGGACTTACGTACAAACGGGTGCTTTCGATGGCGGATCCGGAAGGCAGCGGCGGCCGGATGACCTTCACCTACGTCGGACAAACGGCGGAGATCCAGACCGCTTCCTATATGGACGGCTCCGGGAACGTCATCGCCACAATGAGCTTCGACCGCATCCGGGTGGAGGAAAAAGTGAACGGCAGCAACGTGCTGCGCCTGGCGCAGGAAGACGCGCTGATCGAATGGGGTGATGCGTCCATTCCGGTCGACCGGATGCGTTTGGGCGGCGCCTATCTGGCGGGGAACTCCTATGTGAAGACCCGGATCCTGGCCGGATTGATCCAGGCCCTCAAGGACGCGTTCGACGCCGAGGGTCGGCAGAAAAACGGCTGGCGGGTCCAAGGCACCAATGACTTTGACTACGCTTACAACGGGACCGGTTTTCGTTATTACTGGACCCCGGACGGCGACCCTCTGGAATGGCCGGAACCGGACAAAACAGGCGAAACGGCATTGTTTGCGGATGGATCGACGGTCAACGCGTTCGACAACGGTCTCACCGGCGGGTTCAGGATGGCCGGGCCGGATGATGATGATGGGTCCGCGGACACGACCCGGAAGAAGAACCGGTTCCTACCTAGAAGGCTCCTCGCCGCCTGAAGCTGTCCTGCCCTCATAAAGCGTGACCGCGCCGAACACGAAGCTGCGCATCGTCACTTCGTGAAATCCGTGAGCCTTCAGTTTTTCCGTAAAATCAGCCGCTTTGAAGAACCGGGACGAGGAATCCGGCAGGTAGGCGACGGGGTAGTCCTTACCGAAAAGGACCGCTCCCAGGAACGCCACGTACGAGAAGAAAAAAGTCTTGTAGAGCGCTTTTAAAAAAGCGTTGCGCGGTTCGGTCAGGTCCAGAAGCGCGATCCGGCCTCCGGGCTTGAGCGACGCGCGGATCCCGTCCAGGATCCGGTCGATGTTCGCGTACAACCCCCTCAGAGCGAACCCCGACACCACCCGGTCGAATTTTTCCACGCCCTCGATCGGCAGGGTCTCGGCCCCGCGGCAGGCCCATTCGATCGGCGCCGCGCACCGCGCACCGGGTTTGGTCCGCCGCAATTCCGCCACCTCGAGCATTCCGGATGAAAAATCCAGTCCCGTCACACGTCCCGAAGCCCCGACCCTCCTCGACGCGTCCAGCGACAGATCGCCCGTCCCGCACGCGATGTCCAGCACCCGTTCGCCGGCCCGGAGGTCCTTCAGCGCTTCCGCGCGCATCCGCGCCGCGCCGCCGAAGCTCATCCAGAACGTGAACGTGTCATAACGCCGCGCCATCCGGTCGAACATCGTCCGGATATAATCCGCGTCGGGCTGGGGGATGGATTCGAGGTTGAGCACGGGGTCAGTATAGCACGCGCGTTTTTTGGGTCCGGATAGGAGTAAAATGACAGCTAGGCACCCGTCCTCAAGGGTGCGGGTCGGAAGTGCCGATCGGAAGCACCGGTCGGAAGTGCCGGCTGAAAAGGAGAAAGATCCATGAAAAACATATCTTGGACCGGAGCGGCTTTTTTATTCGCGTTGGTGTTGACGGGGCCTTCACCGGCCTCGGCCCAACCTCAGGCGTTCAAGCTGGCGGCGGGTCAGAGCTCGG
>CAZHID010000004.1:33513-34000 GCA_964532445.1 uncultured Planctomycetia bacterium
CAAGTCCACGCTGCATCCTTTCGCGGGCGACACGCGGACGCTGTCGGGAGAGATGATCTGGGACGGGACGACGGGGCGGATCGCTGAGGGCGCCGTGATCCGCGTTCCGATCCAGCCGATCCTGACCGGCGAACCCAAGCGCGACGAAGCCATGCGGAAGATGTTCGACGTTCACGCGTACCCGGAGATCGAGTTCAGGGCGCACAAGGTCACACCGATCGCCGCGCCGGCCGGCGTTCCGACCGGGCGCGATCGTTACCTTCTCGAAGGATCGCTTAGGATCCGTCAGATCGAGCGGCCGTTATCGCTCGAGGTCACAGCTGTGGTTTTGCCTCAAGGAAGTTTGGAAGTTTCGGGCGAAACGCTCGTGCGCACGGATCAGTTCGGTCTTAAGCCCGCGTCCGTTCTGGGGCTGGTCCGCGTCCTTCCGGAAGTCCGCGTTCGTTTCCAAAGCGTCTGGGAAAAAGTGTGACATCTTACGCGGAAG
>CAZHID010000005.1:0-2061 GCA_964532445.1 uncultured Planctomycetia bacterium
GTCTCACCTTGAGAAGCCTGGAGGTTGGTCTGGAGGCTTGCGACCTGACCTTGAGCCTCCAAAACCTTCGCATCCGCATCAGTCTTGGCCTTCAACAACTTCTGGTACTCGTTCATTTTGGCTTCCAGGAGCTGATTCGCTTCCGAGAGGGTCGCCTCACGCTTGGAGAGCTGGTCCTTGAGCGTCTCTTCGGAGCGACGGAGCACGGCCGTCGTTTCTTCGGTGCCGCGCAGCTTGGCAGTGAGTTCAGCGATCTGTGCTTTCATCAGATCCGTCTGGCTTTGGCTGTCTTTGAGGAGAGCGGTGAGATCTTTGCGCTGAAGGTCGTTCGCGTTGAGTTGGGCGGCAGACTTGCTGGCCTGCTCACGGAGGGAGACAACCTCCTTCTTAAGTGACGCGAGCTCATCTTGAGAGCGTTCGGCTATGGCGCGGGCATCGAGGAGCTCGGTTTGCATTTTTTCCCTGGCGGATCCGGCGGCCATCAGGTCCTTTTGAAGGGCTTCGGCTTCTGTCTTGGAAGCGACGCCGGCTTTTTCCGCGGCGGCGAGGGAAGCGCGGAGCTGGTCCATGGAAGCGGTGAGCTTCTGGATGCGCTGCTCCAGTTCGCGGCCGGAGGTCTCGGAAGCGGTCTTGGCTGCGGAGAGCTCGTTACTGCGCTGCGCGGATTTTTCAAGCTCCGAGCGAACGGCCGCGAGTTCTGTCTGGAGCTTGGCACGCTGGCCTTCGATCGCGGCGGTTTTTTCACGCATCGCGGTCTGGCTCTTTTCGGCGGATTCGATCTCCTGACGGGCTTGAGCCAAACGGGCTTCGAGATCCTTGAGGCGACCGGTCAGCTGCTCATTCTGGGCCTGACTTTCCTTCAAAAGCGCTGTGAGGTCGAGCCGCTGGGTTTCTCCGGCTTTGCCGGCATTGGTCTCGGCTTCGAGCTTCTGGCGGAGTTCGACGAGAGAGGTTTCGAGTTTTTGGATCCGTTGGGCGGATCCCTGTGCTTCAACGGAATTCTGGGCGTTGCGGGCCTTAAGGTCCGCGCGTTCCTTGTCCATTTGCGCCAGACGAGCTTGGAATTCAGCGACGGCCTTGTCCGACTCGATGGACTTGTTCTGGGCACTCGCTGCCTGCTGTTTGGCGGACGCGAGCTCGGCGGTGATCCGGGCCTTTTCAGCATCGGCGGCGGAGAGGCGCTTTTGAAGTTCGGCGCGTTCGGCGTCAAAGGCAGCGGATTGCGCGCGCGCCGCTTCCAGCGAGCGGGCGAGCTCCGCTTCACGGGCTTTGGCGGCGTCGAGGCTTTCGCTGATCTTGACCTTCGTGGATTTGAACGACTCATACTGATCGGCAAGGGCCTGCACTTGGGACTCGAGGCCGGACTTGATCTGGGTCAGACGCGCCGCTTCTTCACGGGCTTTTTGCACATCGGCGGAAAGGGAAGCGATCTGGGTCTTGGACTCCTGGTCACGCGCCGCGGCCTGACGCTGCCATTCAGCCTGGGAACGGGCCTGCGCGGCGTCGGCCGCTTGCAACTTGGATTCGATCCCGCTCTTCTGGGTCAGAAGCGCCTGGTATTCGCGCTCGCGGGTCTCGCGGGCCTGGGACGTTTGTGCGATCTGCGCGCGCAGGGCCTCGGCGGCGGCTTCGGACTTCTTGAGCGAATCCTGGAGCTGCTGGCGGCCCGTCTCGAGCGCGCGGATCTCTTCCTGGGACTGGGTGACGGACGCGGTGAGCGACGCCTCACGCTTGCGGGAGTCCTGAAGATCAGCTTCGGCCCGGGTCTTGGTCTGGCGGAAAGATTCGAACTGCGCGGAAAGGGCGGCCATTTCCTTTTCGAGCTCGGCCTTCGCGGAATTGAGAAGGGAAGACTGATCTTCCGAACGTTTGAGCGCCGCGGTCAATTCGTCGACGCGGGCCAGAAGACCCGCCTGCTGCTGCCGGGCCTCGGCACGGGCGCGCTCGATCTCGTTCTGCTTCTCGGTGCGCGCGGCCGCGAGGGCGGCTTCCCGCGCGTTCAGGTTCTTGCGCAGGCCTTCCGCGGTGCGGCGGAGGTACTCGATCACTTCCGAGAGGTTC
>CAZHID010000005.1:2088-11064 GCA_964532445.1 uncultured Planctomycetia bacterium
AATCCTGCGCGTGCTGGAGGTTCTCAAGTTCGGAGTTCATCGTCTGACGCTCGCGGAGGATCTCGTCGAGTTTTTTCTCAAGTTCGATGCGGGTCTTTTCGGACGAAGCATAGCCTTTGAGCGTGGTGGCGAGCTTGGAGCGGATGTCGGCCAGCTGGACGGCCGTTCTCATCTCGTCGATCGCGGACTGCGGGGAGGACTGCGCGGCGGCCTGCGGAGCGGCTTGAGCGTTGGTGCTCTTGGCGGCGAAGTTCTGGACCTTCTGCTGGTTGAGGCGGTTCAGCATCTCTTCGACCTCGAGGCGCTTGATCTCGGAGGCTTCAAAGTCGCGGCGGGTCTTGGTCAGGAGGGTGCTGACCTCTTCGAGCTGTTCGAGCTGGGCCGAACGTTCCGCGTCGACCGTGCTTTCCTGACGGGTGAGCTCCATTCGGAGGAGGTCGAGCTCGGTCTGGGTCATCGCCGAAAGGCCGGGCGCGATCATGGAGCCGCGGGCGGACGCGGACGAGGTCTCGACATCGAACTGGCCCAGACTTCTGGATGTGCGCAGACCTTCAAGGACGGTGACCCAGTTGGAAGCCGCCGCGTCGTCGGGATGCGACTTCAGATGCGAGCGAAAAGCCTCCGCGGCGCGGCCGTAATTGCGCTTGAGGTACAAAGACACCCCGCGCGTGTAATCGTCATCCGCCGCCCAGGCAGAAACTGGGATTTGAGTAAAAAGAAATGTAAAAACACAAAATGTGGAGACAAACCGAAGGCAGGTCCGGTGCATAAGAACTCCCCGTTTATGATGGCCGTGAGAAAGCCGCCGGTCAGCGGTTTTCTTGGATCGAGTCCAGTTGATTGAGTGAATTCAGAAGCTGTTTTCTTAAATCTTCGACCTGGCCCTTTTGGGTCCGTCCGGTCGTGCGCTCTGTTTCGAGCGTGCGGGTCAGATCCGCGTTCTGACGCTGAACGGTGTCGAGCGTCTGCGTGAGTTCCGCGACGCGCGCGTCCGAAGACTTGCGCAGCTGATCGAGCGCGGCTTGGGCCGATTCGGCGCTCTTGCGCAGCGAGGCAGCTTCGGTCACGGCGACGTCGCTCTTGGCGGAGACCTGTCCGAGCACGCGCTCGGTCTCTTGGAGTTCGGCGGTCGTCTGGTCGAGCTTGGCCTGCAGCGAGGCGATCTGGTTCGTGAAGTTCGTCTCCTGGGCTTTGTTGCGGTCCAGGGCGGCCTGGTACTTCGCTTCGAGATCCTTGGTCTGGCTCGATTGAGCGGACTGGCTCTGGAGCAGGGTCTGATGACTGCTCTTCAGCTGAGTGAGTTCTTTCGCGAGCGTCTCGGCATTTTTGGTCAATTCGGCGATACGATTCTCGGCAAGTATACGGTCTTTTTGCGCGTTTTCAAGACCGCTCCGGGCTTCGGCGGCCTGTTTGGCGGCCTGGGTTTCGGAAGCCTGCAGCGCGGCGATCTGCTGGGTGAGCTGGGACGACTGACGCGACACGGAATCCTGTGAGCGCTTGAGGTTCTCGAGCTCCTGTGACTTGGCGGCAAGCTCGGAAGCGGACCGCGCGGAAAGCTGCTTCTCGGCGGCGAGCTGTTTGGCGAGCTCGTCCTTGGCCAGCGTCATCGACTGCAGGCTGGCCTCGAGGCCCTTACGGGACTCATCGACCCGGGATTGACCGGCCGCCAGAGAGGTGCGGGCTTCTTCAGCCAGCTCGTACTTTTTGGAGACCTGACCGAGCGCGCGCTCGGTGTCCGCGAGCTTCTGTGACAAGGTGGTGTTGGCCGCTTTGAGGCTCTCGAGTTCGGAGCCCAGGGTCTTGGCGCGGGTTTCGGCGGCGGAAGGGTTCTGGGCGGAAGCGCGCAGCTGAGCCACTTCCTGCGCGAGCTTGGTCCGCTCCGCTTCGATCTTCTCGAGTTGTTCGCGGGAATTCTCATAGGAAGCGGAGAGGTTGCGGTGCTGGGTCTGGATCTCCGCCTCGCGGGACTTCACCTGCGCGAGTTCGGCGCGGAGCGTATCGAGTTCCTTGGACGAAGCGGCCGTCTGGGACGCGGCCGTTCCGCGGCTGCCGGCGACTTCTTCGCGGAGCTTCTGCATTTCCGCGATGGAGGTCTGGAGTTCCTGGCGGCTTCTTTCGTATTCGGCCTTGGTGCGCGCGGCTTCGGCGACCTGGGCTTCGAGCGACTGGACCTTGGCGCGCAGTTCGGCTTCCGCGGCACCCGACGAAGTGCCGGAGGCGGGAACGCTCTTGGAGGATTTTTTGAGCGCTTCCAGTTCGGCGACGCGGGCGGCCAGATCCCTATTGAGGGTCGAGACGTTCGCTTCGAGCTTGGATTTTTCGGCGCGCAGGGATTCGAGGGCCTTGGCGTCGGAAGAAGGAGCGGAGGCGGCAGGTGCTTTTTTGGCCGCGGCTTCGAGGGCGCGCTGCGCGTCCGCGAGCTGACGGGACAGCTGGGAGTTGGAGGATTCGAGTGACCGGATACGGGTCTTGAGTTCTTCAGCGGCCGCGTCGGGCGAAGAAGCGGCGGCGCCGGCGGCCGGGGCGGGCGTCTGGGCCTGGAGCTCCATGAGCTGCTTGGATTGTTCGAGCGCGCGGCGCGTCTGGTCCTGGCTGACCGCGAGGTCTTTACGGACCTCTTCGATCTCGGATGTTTTGGCGTCGATCTTTTTCTGGAGACCGTTGATCATTTCCTGGTTCTTGCGATCATTGGCCGCCTGCGAGGTCTTGAGCGCGGCGATCTGGTCCTCGAGCATCGTGGTCTGGGTGGTCTTGGCCGCGGGCGCCGGAGCGGAGACCTTGGCGTTCAAGTCCTTCAGGTCTTTGCGGAGCTTGGCCAATTCGGCTTCCTGGGTCTTGAGCGTCGAATCCGTGCGGGTGATCTGTTCGTTGAGGCGGCGGATCTCGGAATCCTTTTCGGCGGACGCGGCGCGGAGACGCTCGGCGTCGGACTCGGCTTTTTTAAGCTGCGATTCGAATTTGCTGATGGCGCTGTTGACTTCAGGGGTCGAGGGCAGCGCGGTCTTGGCGGCGGCCGGCGTCGAAGCCGGGGTGGACGTCTTCACGGGCGCGGCGGTGCCGGCGGCGGCCGGCGCGGCGGTCTTGGCGGCAGGAGCGGGCTGAACGGGACCGAGCGCTTCGATGAGACCGATCCATTCCTTGGACGGCGCGTGATCGGGGTTTTCTTTAAGGTGCGACTTGAACGCGTCGACGGCTTCGGAGTAGCGCTCCTGAAGATAGAGCGCGATACCGCGCTCATAGTTGGAGCCCGACTGCGTCGCTGAGGTTTGTGACCAAGCCGGCTGGGCGGAAACGAGAACGAACGCGGCGGTCAAAACGGCCAAAAGCTTTTCAAAGCGGATCATGCGGGCACCTCTATTGATGGGTCGGATGGAGATCAAAAAACGAACGAATTTTTTTTATAAAAACCTCTAGAATTTTAGTATAAAAGCAGGGTGGGTTCAACCAATTGTTTTGGTGCCAAATCCTCTCTGAAAAAAGTATGATATCAGGACTTAATATCGCTTAAAGAACAGGGGCAAAAAGCAGTCCCTCAAGAGCTTCAAAACGGACGCGGGAGGATGGAGATGGTCTACAAGGTGGTGCGGCTGGGACATCCGGCGCTGCGGCAAAAAGCGGCGAAGGTCGATCCGGCGCGCGTGAAGGACGCGAAATTCCAAAAATTGATCGACGATATGATCGAGACGATGCGCGCTTACGACGGCGTCGGCATCGCGGCGCCGCAGATCGGCCTGCCTCTGGCGATCTTCTGTGTCGAGTACAAGTCCAACCGCAGGTACCCGGACATGCCGGACATCCCCGTATACACGGTGATCAATCCGAAGCTCACGGTCACCGACGCGTCCGAGATCCGGCTCATGGAAGGGTGTCTGAGCGTGCCCGACCTCCGGGGCGACACGCCCCGGGCGAAAGCCGTCAAGCTCGAGGGGCTCGACCGTCACGGCGCGCCCCTCAAGCTGGAGGTGAAGGGTTTTCATGCCAGGATCCTTCAGCACGAGTACGATCATCTGCAGGGCAAAGTCTATTTGGACCGGGTGACCGACCGCAAGACCCTCTGCTACGTGGAGCACATGTGATCCCGGACGAAGCTCGTTCACGACTGTCCGGCCGATGAGCGGTCCTTCGCCGATCGGGCTTTACGTCCATATCCCGTTCTGCATCCGCAAATGCCATTACTGTAATTTTGTCATCGCGCCCTCGTCCGATCAGCGGCTGAGAGCCGATTACTTCACCGCGTTGGAAGCGGAAGCGGCGGACGCGAGGATGCGGTACGGCGCGGTCGAATTCAACACCGTGTACCTCGGCGGAGGCACCCCTTCCGCGCTCACGGCTGACGAGACCCGCAGGCTCTTCGATCTTTTGCGAAAAAACTTCACATGGAAGGCGGATGCGGAGATCACCTGTGAAGTGAACCCGGGTGAAGTGGATGACGCCAAATTCAAGGTCTACCGCGCGCTGGGGGTGAACCGGATCAGTCTGGGGGTGCAGAGCACCAACGATGAACTGTTAAAAGCGATGAACCGGGCCCACAACGCGGCCGATGCCCGGCGAACGGCTGCCGTCGCGGCGGACTTGGGCTTCGGGAATATCAGTATGGACCTGATCATTCGGCTTCCTAATCAGAAAGTGGAGGATGTACGTACATCTTTAACCGATATAGTGGAGTGGAATGCCCATCAAGTAGTCATTTATGACCTTGCTGTGCATGAAGAAACCCATTTTGGACTTAAGCGCCGGAAGGGGGAATTGGCTCTTCCGGCCGATGATGTACACGAGGCGATGTTCGGTGCCGTGGAGCAAGTTCTGGGGGATGCGGGTTTCCAGCATTATGAGGTGTCCAGCTTCGCCAAGCCCGGCTACGAGTCCCGGCACAACCTGATCTATTGGCACAATCAGCCCTATTTGGGGCTGGGTCCGGGAGCCTTCTCATATATGGGAGGCGTCCGTTACGTGTATGCCCAAAGCGTCGCTCGCTACCTGCAAAAGGCCCTTCGGGGCGATTGGAGTCGTGACGAATCGGACACGCTCGGTCCCGAGGAGCGGGAACGGGAGACGCTGTTGACCGGTCTCAGGCTCCGGCCCGGGGTGGAGATAGGCCGGTTCCCGATCATCCGGGGGTCGGTGGAGGCTGAAATACCTTCGCTTGCGGCCGCGGGTCTGGTCGAGTATGATGATGGAGTGCTTCGGTTGACCCGTAAGGGGAGGTATCTCGCCGAGAGTGTCTTCACCCAGCTTTCCAGCGGCCGATGACCCGCATCTTGAAATTATTGGTAAGTCATGATATATTCCGCTTTCTAATGTTAATGAAAGTTTATGACAAACACTAAAAAGATCGAAGAGCTCCTCCGGGAAAAAAAGATCGCCCAGGTCATCAACGACCGGGTCGTCCAGGCCCCGCCGACGATCTCCCTTAAAGAAGCGCTGCACCAGATGCAGTTCTACCGGTCCGGGTACATCGTTCTGACCCAGGATGGTCTCGTGGTGGGTATCCTCACCGAGACGGACATCGTCCAAAAGATCCTTCCGGAGAACGTGGACATGACCCGTCCGGTCAGCGATTTCATGACGTCCATGCTCCACACGCTTTCGCCCCAGGCATCTGTCGGTGAAGCGATCGATCTCATGGCCAAAAAAAAGATCTATCACCTTCCGCTCACCGACGAGAACAAGCGCTACATGGGCATGCTCTCGGTCCGGACGCTGATCCGCTTCCTGGCGGCGTATTACCCGACCGAAATTTATAATTTGCCGCCCGACCCCCAACAAGTTTCCAAGTCTCAAGAAGGAGGCTGACCGTGTCTCCCGACGCTCCCGTTAAACCCAGAGAAGTGCGCCATTCCGTCACCGTCCGCTTCGCGGGCGATTCCGGCGACGGCATGCAGCTGACCGGCGAACAGTTCACCGACGCGTCGGCGATGATGGGCAACGACATCGCGACCCTGCCGGACTTCCCGGCCGAGATCCGCGCCCCGATCGGCACGCTCCCGGGCGTGTCGAGCTTCCAGATCCAATTTTCCGACAGCGTGGTGTTCACCGCCGGCGACCTTGCGGACGTGCTCGTCACGATGAACCCCGCGGGTCTCAAGGTGAACCTCAATAACGTGAACAAGGGCGGCCTTGTCATCGTCAACGAGAACACCTTCACGGAAGACAATCTTAAAAAAGCGGGCTTTGCCGCCAACCCGCTGGACGATCAGACGCTCAAGGATTATCAGGTCATCAAGGTCCCGCTCTCGGACCTGACCCGCAACGCGCTGGCCGAACTGGGCCTGCGCCCGACCGAGACCGAGCGCTGCAAGAACTTCTTCGCGCTGGGCATGATGTTCTGGATGTATGACCGCAAGATGGACTTCACGCTGAGATGGATCGAGCAGAAGTTCGGCAAGAAGCCCGAGATCGCCAAGGCCAACACGCTGGCGCTCAAAGCGGGTTTCAACTACGCGGACATCACCGAGACTTTTTATCAGAAGATCGAGATCCCGTCCGCGCCGATCGCCCCGGGCACTTACCGCAAGGTGGTCGGCAACCAGGCGCTCGCGCTCGGCCTCGTCGCCGCCGCGCACGCCTCGGGCAAGACCCTGATGTACGGCACCTACCCGATCACGCCGGCGAGCGACATCCTGCACCAGCTTTCCAAGCTCAAGAACTACAAGATCAAGACTTTCCAGGCTGAAGACGAGATCGCGGCCATCGGCTTCGCGATCGGCGCGTCCTTCGCGGGCGAGCTCGGCATCACCGGCACCAGCGGTCCCGGCGTTTGCCTCAAGTCCGAAGCGCTGGGCCTCGCCGTGATGGCGGAACTGCCGCTCGTGCTCATCGACGTCCAGCGCTCCGGTCCTTCGACCGGCATGCCGACCAAGGTCGAGCAGTCGGACCTCCTGCAAGTCATGTACGGCCGCAACGGCGAATCGCCCGTCTGCGTGCTCGCGGCCAAAACGCCGTCGGACTGTTTTATGATGGCGTACGAAGCGGTCCGGATCGCGTTCCAGCACATGGTGCCGGTCGTGATCCTCTCGGACAACAACGTCGCCAACGGTTCCGAGCCCTGGAGGCTCCCCGACGTCGACAAACTTCCTAAGATCGAGATCCATCACCCCGTCGCCGGCAAGGACAAGTTCATGCCGTACTCACGCGATCCGAAAACGCTGGCGCGCCCTTGGGCGATCCCCGGCACACCGGGTCTCGAGCACCGCATCGGCGGTCTCGGCAAAGCCGACCTCACGGGCGCGGTGAGCTACGACGGCGAGAACAATCAGAAGATGATCAATTTCCGCGCCGAAAAGATCCAGCGCATCGCCAACTACATCCCCGAGCTCGAGGTCCGCGGGCCCCAAAAGGGCAAGCTGCTCGTCATGACCTGGGGCAGTCCGTACGGCGCGGCCTACGAAGCGGTGTCCCGTCTCGAGGCGGAGGGCATCTCCGTGTCACAGGCGAGCGTGAACTACATCCATCCGTTCCCGAAGAACATGGAAAAAGTGCTCAAGAGTTTTGATACGGTCCTGATCCCTGAGCTCAACATGGGACAGCTTCTGACCCTGGTCCGCCGGGAATACCCCGGGGTGAACACGGTCGGCTTCCATAAGGTCCAGGGTCAGCCGTTCAAGGTGACCGAGATGGTCGCGAAGATCAAAGAAGTTTTGAAATAGCCCCCAAAAGGGACTGAGGAAAAAATGCCAGACATCCAATTGCCCGAAGGCATCAAGGTCGTGACCGCGCCCGAACAGCCGCGCTACACGAAGGACGACTTCGTCTCCGGCGCCGACGTGCGCTGGTGCCCCGGCTGCGGCGACTATTCGATCCTCGCGATGATGCAGCGCACGCTCGCGCGCTTCAACGTGCCGCGCGAAGAGTACGTGTTCGTCTCCGGTATCGGCTGCTCGAGCCGCTTCCCTTATTACATGAACACCTACGGCTTCCACACGATCCACGGCCGCGCGCTCACTGTCGCGACCGGCGTCAAATGCGCCAACCCCAAGCTCAAGGTCTGGGTCATCACCGGCGACGGAGACGGCCTGTCCATCGGCGGCAACCACCTGATCCACGCGCTGCGCCGCAACGTCGACATCAACGTCTGTCTCGTGAACAACCAGATCTACGGGCTCACGAAGGGCCAATACTCGCCGACGTCCGAGCTCGGCAAGGTGACGAAGTCCTCGCCGTACGGCTCGATCGAACACCCGGTGAACGCGCTCTGCCTCGCGATCGCTTCCGAAGCGACGTTCGTCGCGCGCACGCTCGACACCGACCCCAAGCACATGCAGACCGTGTTCGAACGCGCGCTCATGCACAAGGGCGTGTCGTTCATCGAGATCTTCCAGAACTGCATCATTTTCAACGACAAGGCGCACGCGCCGACGACCGGCAAGGACACGCGCGACGACCGGATGATCTACCTCGAGGACGGCAAGCCGCTCGTGTTCGGCAAGCAGAAGGAAAAAGCGATCCGCATCAAGCGCCTGAACACCGAGGTCGTGGACATCGCCGAGGCCAAGGCCTCTGGCAAAGAACTTTTCATCCACAACGAGAAGGACGATGATCCGTCCGCCGCGTACCTTTTGACCCAGATGCAGTACCCCGCGAAGCCCGTGCCGTTCGGCGTCTTCCGCGCGATCGAGCGTCCGACCTACGACGATCTGCTCGATCAGCAGATGAAGCAGGTCATGGCCGACAAGGGTCCAGGCGACTTGAAGCGTCTGGTCTACGGGTCCGAAACCTGGACGGTGAAATAACATGGCCGACCTGAAGTGCCCCTACTGCGCGGCGGAATACATCCTGGGCGCGGACCGTTGCCCCAAGTGCTTCCATTCGCTGATGCAGCAGAACCTGCCCGGCCCCAAGCGCGGCGAAAAGATCCAGAAGGTGATGCTCACCGAGCCCATCTCGGAACTCGTGACCGGCAAGGACCTGCTCGTCTGCGCGGCCGATGACAGCGTCAGGCAGCTCATCCAGGTCATGCATGATGAGCACAAGGATTGT
>CAZHID010000005.1:11074-18383 GCA_964532445.1 uncultured Planctomycetia bacterium
CACGTCCGCCTGGCTCAGGCCAAACCGTGCCAGCATGCCCGGACTCACGCGCCGCACACATGCCAGGACTTTCCGCGTGACGTCCCGTTCATGCTTGCAGCCCTCGGTAAAGAATTTCAGGAACAGGCGAAAGTAGTCCAGCCGCGACTTCTTCAGCTCCACGATCCGCGCCCGCAGCTCATCCAGGTCATGCATGATGAGCACAAGGATTGTGTGCTGGTGTTCAAGAAGCGGAAGCTGGTGGGAATCATCAGTCAGCGGGATATCCTGCTGCGCGTCGCGGGCAAGCACCCGGACATCTCGAAGGTCAAAGCCGCGGACGTCATGACCCCCAACCCCGAATTCGTGCGCCCCGAAGACCCGATCGCGTTCGTCGTGAGCAAGATGGCCATGGGCGGCTTCCGCCACGTGCCCGTCATGAACCCCGACGGCACGCCGATGAGCATCGTTTCGATCAAGGACGTCCTGATCTACCTCGACAACCGCGACTAGTCCTTTTTCTCCATCGCGAGCCGGATGGCCCGGATGTCGTCCTCCGTCAATTCATACACCAAATAGCCGTAGCCCACATGGTCCACGGGTTCCTTGTGCTTGACGAGCCAATGGGCCCAGGCGAACTCCGATCGGCTGACGATCCCTGTGACAAAATTAGCCGAGATGATGATCTTGCCCGGCTTGGGATCTTTGGGGTCCGGCTGGATCGGCCAATGCGACACCATGTACTTTTGGGCGAACTGCATGTTGTTGCCCCACTCGAGGTTGGAATCCGCCAGGATCCGGTAGTAACGCGTCGGTTTGCCCGCGAGCTCATTGAAATAACCGAGCAGGTGAGGGTAGTGTCTGCCGACGCTCGCGGTGCACCAGAAGAGAAGCAATATCAGCACCCCGACCCGCGCCTTATGACCGCGCGCGCCCCAGCGGTCCTCCCGCTCCGGAAAGACCATCCGGGCGGCCACGCATCCCGCGAACACGTAAAAGGCCGGGAATGCCGGCAGGAGCATCCGCACTCCCATCTGCGCGTTGCAGAAAAAAATGAAGTAAGCGGTGAAGAAAAGCGCCGTCGCCAGAGGCGCCATAAGGACCGCCGGCTTCGCGCGCCGGACCACGGCCCATTCGATGATCGTCCAAGCGAGCAGGGCCTGGATGCTCAAGGGGACCTTGAACAAAAAAACCCAGGCAAAGTAACCCGCGAACGGCTCGCTCGAAACCTCACCGAACAGATACGCGGGACCCCGTCCCATCGCGCTATTCTCGTAGAACTTGACCCAGTCGAGCCCTTCGATGAAGGGTTTGGGAAAAGGCAGCGGGATGCCGGAGAAAATGCTGCCGATGTCGGACAGCCCGATGAAAAGATCGCTCTTAAAATCATAATCCTTGAGCGAGGCGCCCCACCCGTTCCCCAGATAGCCGGCCGCCAGGACCGCGAGGCTCACGGCGGCCATGAGCAGGAGCAGCGATGCCGTTCTGAGGAGGCCCGCGCGCCGGCCGGGTCCGGACCCGGACCCGGTGAAGACGCGGCGGATGACGATCAGGAGGGGGAACAGGACCACGAGGTAGACGGACGTGAACTTGCACAGCAGCGCTCCGCCGAAGGCCGTTCCCGCCAGGAGCGACCGGACCGCGCCCGGCTTTTCCAGGAACTTCCAGAACGTCCACACAGCCAACGTGATGCCGAGCGCTCCGTAAATATCGGTCGTCACGAATTGGGAGTGCGCGGCCAGGTTGGGGTCCAGAACGAAAATGGCGAGCGATATCAGTCCGGCCGCGGCGCCTCCGATACCTTGTGCCCAGGCGAATACGGCCCAACCCAGGAGGGCGGCGGCGATCAGCGTGATCACGCGGCCTGTGCGGACGGTCTGCAGGATGTCCCGGTCGGCTTGGGGTTGCACGGCTTTCATGACAGCCAACGGAACCGTGTTCAGGGCCGTGACGGGCATCTTGCTGTCATCAAAACGGGAGGTGTCGCCGGAAGCGACCTGCGAGCCGTAACGCCAGTGTGCCGGCTCGTCATAAGTGATGGATTGGCGCATCGCGCTGTTGAGGCCGATGGCGAAGTACACCGACAGGACGGCGGCGGCCGCGATGGAAGCGGGACCTGGCCTCCGGATCAAGGTAGGGAGCATGGCGTATTATAGCGTGGAATGGGGCGCTGGAATTGTATAATAGCGGCACGAATGCACAAGATTAAACACTTTTTGGTCAACGCCGCTTTGTTTTGCGGGGTTTGTGTCGTGTTGGTAGGCGGAGCGGAAGCTGTGTTGAGGGTGACCGGTTCGAAGCCTCCCGAGTACGTCACTCCGGAAGCTTACGGCAATATAAACCTGCTGTACCGTCCGAACAGCACCACGCGCTGGCGCGGCAACCTGGGGCAAGTACGCGAATTCGATACCCCGATACGCACCAACGCGCTGGTCCAGTTCGATTACGACCGGGACCCGGCCAAGCCTGAAGGGGTCTATCGGGTGCTGCTCGTGGGGGACTCGTACGTAGAGGCGCTTCAGGTCCCTCTGGAGCAGGGGATGCCCAAACTTCTTGAGGACGCGCTCAACCGGGACCCTGACGTCCTGCGGGCCGGGAAGCGTGTCGAAGTGATGAAGCTGGGCGGATCGGGCAACGGGGCTTTGAGGGCTTACGAACTTCTGGTGACCCGGGGCTTGAAGCACCATCCGGACCTCGTGATCGCTTTTTTCACCGATTCGAACGACTTGAAGGATGACTGGCACTACTTCAGGCGCAGCACCGGCTTGGAAGTTTATCGGCACGTGAACGCGAAGCCTCCGGACGCGATGTACGACAAACTCGCGTTCTATAAGCGTTGCCTGGTCTTTCCGTGGTCGCGGCTGAACCGGTGGGCGGCGTTCGCGGCGACCCAGCGGCGGGAGCGAAGCCGGCAAAAGGCGCAGGACGCCGCCGGCTGGAAGGAAACGCTGGGCGCGTACGCCCTGCCGGGCGCGGAGCGGTTCAAGGACGAAGCCGCAAAGTGGAACGAAGCGCTTCGGCTCACGTCCGTGGCGCATGTGAGGATGCGCAACGAGTCGGGCGCGGCCGGTGCCGGGTATGCGGCGGCGTTCATTGACCGGGAGCAGACCTACCAGCCGGACGCTCATCGTTACCTTTATCAGATCCTGCCGGGACTCGAAAAGGATGTGGACCTCGATCAGCCGGTCAAGCGGATGAAGCGGTTCTTCGACGGGAATCAGATCCCCTGGATCGACCTGAACGATATTTTTAAGGTACGCTCCGCGTCAGGACGCGCGGGACATTACGCTCATGACCGGCATTGGAACGTCGAGGGCCACCGATGGGCCGCCGAGGCGCTCATGCCGTTCGTCAAAGAAAGGCTGATGAATGAGCTCAAAAAAAATTGATCTGAAAAAGCGCACCGTGCTCGTCACCGGCGGCGGCGGGTTCCTGGGCCGTCACCTGCGCGCGGAGCTCACGCGGCGCGGTTATAAAAAACTGGTCGCGCCGATCCATAAGGAGTGCGACCTCACGGACCAGGCCTCGGTCCGGACGCTCCTCAAGAAACACCGCCCGGCGGCCGTGATCCATCTGGCCGCGCGCGTCGGCGGCATCGGCGCCAACCGGGCCAACCCGGGGCTTTTTTATTATCAGAATCTGCTGATGGGCGCTTTTCTCATCGAAGAGTCGCGTTTGGCGGGCGTTTCCAAGTTCGTCGCGCTCGGCACGATCTGCGCCTATCCCAAGTTCACACCTGTGCCTTTCAGCGAAAAGGACCTTTGGAACGGCTATCCCGAAGAGACGAACGCGCCGTACGGCCTGGCCAAAAAAATGATGCTCGTGCAGTCCCAGGGGTACCGCGACCAGTACGGCTTTAACTCGATCTTCCTTCTGCCGGTGAACCTCTATGGACCGCATGACAACTTCGATCCCGAAACGAGCCACGTGATCCCGGCGCTCATGCGCAAGTTCCGCGAAGCCTCGCTGCGCGGCGACAAGCAGGTGACGCTCTGGGGGAACGGGTCGTCGTCCCGCGAGTTCCTTTTTGTCGAGGACTGTGCGCGGGCGATCGCGATGGCGCTGGAGCGCTACGACGGACGCGAGCCCGTGAACATCGGCACCGGCCGCGAGATCAAGGTCCGCGCCCTCGCCGAAAAGATCCGCAAGCTCTCGGGCTTCAAGGGAAAGATCGTCTGGGACACGTCCAAGCCCAACGGCCAGCCGCGCCGCTGCCTCAACGTCGAACGCGCGCGACGGGAATTCGGGTTCAAGGCGTCCATGGACTTCGACCGGGGCCTTAAAAAAACCTGGGATTGGTTCACCGCGTCGGGGATCGCCCGCGCATGACGCGAGCCGGAAGCCTTCCCGCCCGCACCCGGCTCCATCTGGATGAGGCGCGCCGCCGCTTCGACGCGCTCGCGCCGTCCCGCAAGCGGTCCAAGCACCGCAACGCGTATTACTACCGGCTCCTGAGCGATTACTTTCGTTTCCTGGTCCCGGAGGGGTACCGGGTGCTCGAGCTCGGGTCTGGCGACGGCGACCTGCTCGCGGCGCTCAAGCCTTCACGCGGCCTCGGCGTGGACTTCAGCCCCGAGGCCGTGGTATCCGCCCGCGCCGCGCATGCCGCGCACCCGGCGCTCGAGTTCACCGAGGACTGCGCGGAGACTTTTGCCTCCGGCGAGACGTTCGACTACGTGGTCCTGTCGGACCTGGTCGGCCACCTCGATGACGTTCAGCTCGTGTTCGAGAACCTGCGCCGTTCGGCCCGCCCTGAGACCCGTGTGGTCGTGGGCTACTACAACTACCTTTGGGAACCGCTCCTGCGCCTCGGCGATTGGCTGGGCCTGCGCGTGCGGCAGGGGAATCAGAACTGGCTCACCCAGGACGACCTCGAGAACCTGCTCAAGATCGCCGGCTTCGAGACGGTGAAGCGCACCAAGAAGATCCTTTTTCCGTTCTACATCCCGCTTATTTCCTGGCTGCTGAACAAGGTCGTCGCCAATCTCCCGGTCATCAATCATCTCTGCCTCGCGGAATTCCTGGTCGCGCGTCCCGCCGGTTCCCGCGCCGTTCCGGGCCGCGCGCCGAGCGTGTCGCTCATCGTGGCCTGCAAGGACGAGCGAGGCAACATCGCGGAGCTCGTCGAACGCACGCCGCGGTTCGACGGGGATCTCGAGATGGTCTTCGTGGACGGCCACTCGAAGGACGGCACCCAGGAGGAGATCCTCCGCCTGCAAAAACTGCATCCTGAGAAAAATATACGACTCATCGATCAGGGCGCGACCAAGGGCAAGGGTCCCGCCGTCCACCTCGCGATGCGCGAGGCGAAAGGCGACATCCTGATCATCCTCGACGCTGACATCTCGGTGGCGCCCGAGGACATGCCCAAGTTCTACCGCCAGCTCGTGTCCGGAGAAGGGGAATTCATCAACGGCTGCCGCCTTGTCTACCCGATGGAGGAAAAAGCGATGCGCTTCCTCAACATCTGGGGCAACAAGTTCTTCAGTCTCGCCTTCACGTACCTGCTCGGCCAGCGCCTCAAGGACACGCTCTGCGGGACCAAAGCGCTCTATAAGACCGACTATGAAAAGATCGTCGCCAACCGCGCCTACTTCGGCGACTTCGATCCGTTCGGTGACTTCGACCTCCTGTTCGGCGCCGCCAAGCTCAACATGAAGATCCTCGAACTTCCCGTCCGCTACTATGAGCGCCGCTACGGCGAGATCAAGATCGAGCGCTTCAAGCACGGCACGCTGCTGTTGGGCATGTGCGCGATCGCGCTCAAGAAGCTCAAGTTCGTCTGATGCCCTCCACCGAAGGCCCGGCCCCGGTCTTCCGCAGGTTCCTCGGACCGTTGGCGGTCCTCGCTTTTTTCTCCGCGGTGACGGCGCTTTTCTTCTACCCTTCGTTCGCCCGCTTCGGTTCAGCGATCATCGGCCCGCCCGAAGACAACACGCAGTTCGTCTGGTTCCTCTGGTACGGCGGGAAGGCGATGTTCGATCCGGCGTTGGACTTTTTCCACACGCGGCTCATGTACCATCCGGAAGGGATGGAGCTGTGGTACGCCAACTACTTTTATTTCGGTGTCGCGCTGGCGGCGCTGCTCAAGCCCCTTTTCGGTCTCGCGGCCTCCTACAACCTGCTCGTGCTTCTGTCGTTCGTGGGCGCCGGCGCGGCCGCGTACGCGCTCGTCCGCTATGTGACCGGCGACCGCGTCGCGGCTTTCTGCGGCGCGTTCGTCTACGCGTTCAACCCGTCGCACTTCGCGCACGCGCTGCACCATCCGTCCGTCGCGTCGGTCCAGTTCCTTCCGCTCTTCCTGCTGTTCGTGATCCGGGCCCATCGGGGCGGCGGCTGGATCGACCGGGCCGCGGCCGCGGCGATGCTGGCGCTGTCGGCGTACTGCGACTGGAATTACCTGATCTACGGCGGGATCTGCCTCGCGCTCACTTACCCGTGGACGGCTTGGCGGGAGCGGAAGATTTCTTCAGGCAAGGCGTTCTGGAACGTCGCGGCGATCGGAGCGGGGGCGTTCGTCCTCACCGCGCCGGTGCTCGTGCCGATGGTCCTCGTCGGTCTCAAACATCCGGAGGCGCCGTACCTGCCGGGACACAACCTCTTTGTCGCTGATCTCGCCGGGTTCGTGACGCCGCACGCTTTTCACGCGCTCGGGAATCTCGAATGGGTCCGGAACCTGAACAGCCGGATGACGGGGCCCGTCTGGGAGTCCGCGGTCTACTTGGGGTGGGTGAACCTGGCGGTCGCGGTCTGCGCGCTCGTACGGATCGGGAAGCGCGCGTTCGTGTACCTCGCGGCGTTCGCGGTCTGCGCGCTTCTGGCGTTGGGCGTCGAGCTCCACGTCGCGGGGACGCTCACAGGGATCCCGCTGCCTTACGCGGTGTTCGAGCAGCTGCCGTTCCTCAAACACGCGCGCAACCCGTCCCGGGTGATGGCGTTCGGCTATCTGTTCTGGTCGGTCGTCGTCGCGTTCGGTGTGAAAGCGCTTTTTCGCTCGCCTTCGATGAAGCTCAAGCACCGGCTGGGGCTCGTGATCGTCGCGGGGCTCGGGTTCATGGACTTCTACTCGATCGCGTCCGACACGACGCCCGTGGAACTGCCGCCCGTCTACGAGGCGGTCACGCGCGACCCGGAGTACGCGGCCAAGGGCTTCGCGATCATGAACATCCCCTGGGACAAGGGCCGCTACATGATGGAGCAGACGGTCCATGGCCTGCCGGACCTGCAGGGGTATCTCGGCCGCAAGTTCTCCATACCGCTCATCGGCAAACTGCCTTTCAACGACCTCGTGAAGCAGAGGGAGGTCCTCAAGGCCAACCGCGTCAAATAC
>CAZHID010000005.1:18393-23514 GCA_964532445.1 uncultured Planctomycetia bacterium
CCGCAAGAAGCGGATGAGCTGGGACCCGGACAGCGCCGAAGAGGTCAAGATCTACGGCGGCGTGACCCAGATCTCGCGGAACTACGCCCGTGTGTACACCAAGGTCTATGAAGACGACCGCGACGCCCTCTACCGTGTTTATTGACCGCGTCTCCCGCGCGCTCGCAGCCGCCGCGTTCGCGCTCGCCGCGGCCTGCGCGGCGGCGTTCTTCATCGGGGCCGCCGCTAGGCTCAGCTTCCGCTATCCGTTCGAGTACGGCGAAACGGTGATGGTCCTGCCGTTCCTGCGGATGTCCGAGGTCCCGTGGATCTACGGCGACATCGCACAGATGCCGCATCACTTGATGCCTTACCATCCTTTTTATATTTATCTGACGCATCTGGTGACGCCGCTCTGGGAAGGGGCGGCGCAAGGTTCTGTGTACACCGCCGGACGCGCGGTGACCGGCATCGCCGCGGGCGTGTGCGCGGTCTGGATCTTTCTTTTTTGCCGCCGCCGGGCGGGGGCGGGCCGGACGGTGTCGGCGCTCGCGGGACTGTTGTTCCTCTCGAGCCCGTTCATGCTCGGGGAGGCGACCCATGTGAAGCCGGACCTCACGGCGCTGGCGTTGGCGCTCGCGGGCCTGTACCTGGGGACCGCGGACGTTCCCCGGCGCGGCGCGCTCGCCGGCGCGGCCGTGTGCTTCGCGCTGGCGTTCCTGACCAAACAGAATTACCTGTTCGCGCCCGCCGCGGCCGCGCTCTGGCGGGTCTCGCGCGGGGAGTGGAGGACGGCGCTCGCGCTCGGCGGCGCTTCGGCCGCGCTCGCGCTCGCCGGCGTGGGGGTGATCGCGTGGGGTTCGGACGGACGGTACTGGGACCACGCGTTCCTCAACGTGAACGCGTTCTACGCGTGGAAGATCTTCTGGATCAACTGGGGCAAGATCGGTCCCCAGATCGGCTCGGTGCTGGCGCTCGGCGCGGTGTCGGCGGTTTTTTTGGCCGCGCGGCGGCGCAAAACGGCGGCCGGCGCGGCGGGGATCTACTTTTTCATCAGCGCGTCGATCCTGCTCATGCTCGGCAAGGGCGGGTGGGGCGAGAACCACGCGATGGAGCCGCTGGCCGCGGCGTGTCTCGCGCTCGGTTCGGCGTTTGGCACGACGAGTCTGACCGGTATGAAGCCCGATGAGGGGCGTTCTCCCGTAATCAGCTCAGGAGTCTTTTGGAAACTCACAGCCTCCGTGATCATCATCGCTCAGCTGGTGTTCTATCTGCCCCGCCACCAGTGGGACCCGTCGGAGACGCGCGCCTCCCTCGCCGCGACCGAGCGGCAGATGGACGAGCTCATCCCGTTCCTCAAGTCCGTCAAAGGCCCCATCCTCGCCGAAAATGCCGGCATCCTGATCGCCGCGGGCCTGCCCGTCTGGTACCAGCCTTACGAATTCGCCCAGATGAGCTATTCCGGTCAGTTCGACCAGACGATCATTCTCGACGAGCTCCGGCAGAAGCGGTACGCGCTGATCGTGGTTCAGACGAATTTTTTCAAGGTGAAGGGGACGGGACGGTTCACCCCTGAGTTCATCCGCACGCTCGGCGAACATTACCGCTTTGCCGGCACGAAGCACGGCCAGTTCTTCTACGCGCCGAAGGCGGGGGCGTGACGCGCGCGGGACGGTCCGGCGCGGCCGTTGCACTGCTCGCGCTCGCCGCCTGGATGGGCGCGATCGCCTGGTGGGGCGGCGGTGTCAGGGCCGGTTGGCAGTTCGAGGAAGACTACGAATTGATCGAGATCCGTCAGGCCCTCGACGCGGGCCGGGGATGGGCCGCGACCGCCGCGCATTACGCCGTCGATGTCGAGCGCCGCGCGAGGATCTATTATTTGCCGAGGGTCGCTTCCGCGGCGGCGTTCGGGGACCGGATCGGAGGGTACCGTTGGAGCCTGCTGCTCGTCGGCATCGCGGCCGCGGCGCTCTTTTGCGCAGCGATAAGGCTGCGCCGGTTCGGATGGACCGAATCGTGCCTGCTCACCATGCTCATGTTCGGCGGCGTTCCGATGACGGTGTGGTGGAGGATGGGCACCACGGAGAATCTGGGGATGTTCTTTTTGTCGGCGGCGCTTTATGCCGGCTTGAGGTCCTGCGAGCCCCGCGCGAACGAGACCGGATGGAAGATCACTTCGGCCGCGTGCGCGGCGGCCGCTTCGCTGTCCAAGGAGAGTTTTTTGGTCGTGCTGCCGGCGCTCGTGTGGATCCAACTGTGGCACCGGTCGCGCGGCAAAGGGGTCTCGATCCGGTCCGCCGCCGCTTCCGATCTCCCCGGTATCGCCGCTCTGGCAGCCCTGGCCGCCGTCCAGTTCTGGCTGATCTTCAATTGGACCGGGTCCGTGATCGGGGGTTATGTCGGCGTCGAGGGCCTGTCCTTGACCCGGCTCGCGGCGACGGGGAAAGACTGGGTGATCGGCGGGTACCCCGGGCTATTCGCGGCGCTGATCGCGCTGGCGTTCGTCGGCCCGGGCCGCGCGGCCCGTTCCGGAGCGCCGCGCGCGGCCGGCCCGGGCGAATGGCCGCAGGCGCTCACGGCCGCCGTGCTCATCACCGCGCCGCTCTTGGTCCTGTTCCAAAAGACCGGCATGGGACATTACTACATGCTCCCCGCCAAACTCGCGCATGTGATCCTGCTCGCCGCCGCTTTGAAGTCCGTCGCCGGCACCGGCTCCGTGCTGCGGAAGCGGATCGCGGTCGTGCTGCTGGCCGCCCAAGCGGTCCTTGCGACCGGGGATTCGTGGCGCGCTTCGGCGGAGTTCCTGGACCGGTCCAAAGTCGTCGAAACGATGATCGGGACGGTCCGGAATTCCTCCGCGCCTGAGGACCGGATCCTGGTGGTCGTCGACGCGGCGAGGCAGATGGAGTGGAGCCGGGCCTCCAAGATCTATCTGGGGCATCTGGTGGAACGGACCTCGGTCTTCTTATTTCCGATCATCCGGCCCCGGCTTTCGGCCTTCGAAAAATTCCTGATCTATGAGCATCAGCACCGGGCGGGCAAGATATTAGAGGGGAAGATAGGGCCCGTGCCCGACACCCGGATGATCGTCTGCCTGCCCCAGACGGAGGTGTGGTTCCTGATCTTTTCCAAACCGTGGTTCCAGAGGGAATTGTATAATCGCACCACCTCGGGGAACCTCACTTTTTACACCAGGAAGGACCGACTTTGAGAGCGAACGGCACTTTTCAGACAGGAAAATGGGTCCTGGGGATCCTGCTCGCGTCCGCCGCGCTGGCGATCATCCAGCCGGCAGTGGTGCCTTTGACCGGCGGCACCTCGATGGACCGCGCGCTGGGCGCGACCTACGGGATCCAGTCCTTGCGCTGGGTCCAGATACAGGTCCCTATGGAAAAAGCGATCCCCGGCGTGGGAGCCCAATTTTTTAAACTCCCGGCGATCGGCCTGGACTTCGTCAGCATGGACATCTACCTGCGCTGCGCGGGACCCGGGATCAAGGTCTACCAGAACACGTGCTCCGGAGACCCGCTGAAACGGGCTTTCTTGTACCCGCCGCTGATGGCCTATCTCTTCGCGTGGACCCCGCTTGTGCCGCAGTTGACCGCCATCGGGATCTGGTCGGTGGCGGTGTTGGCCGGGATCTTCCTGGCCGTCTGGTTCCTGGCCTCGCGGATCCGCGTCCCGTCGGCGGGCGCCGTCAGTCCCGTGGTCCTCGCGCTGGCCGCCGCGGCGGCGTACCCGTCCGTCTTCGCGTTCGACCGCGGCAACAACGACGTGTGGGTGCTGCTGCTGTACGCGGCGGCTGTCGGCGCGTTCGTGAAGGACCGGTTCTTTTGGGTGGGCCTCCTGGTGTCCTTGTCGGTCATGGTCAAGCTGTACCCGGCCCCGCTGGCGGGCGCCTGCCTGATGGCGGCGCTCGCGTCGCTGGCGGTCGACCGGCGCCGCGCGGCCGTCTGGATCGGGGGACTGGCCGCGGGCGTGCTGCTCGTGGCGATCCCGCTCTTTGAGAATTACCGTTATTTAATTTTAGAGCATTTCCCGAAGTTCACGGAGCGCGACATCATTCCGGGCTCGGCGCTGGACCATTCGCTGAAGATCGCGTACGGATACCCCGGTCTCGTCCTGGGCGTCCTGCTGTGGGCGGCGGCCGTCCTCGTCTGGTGCCGCGCGGCATCGGGCCGCGACCGGGCGTCCGGCAGGCGTGGCCGGGCTCTCATGTGTTTCTGCTACCTGGCCGCGCTCTGCACCTATTTTGTGCCGCGGACCGAAAGCTTCGATTACAACCTCATCACCGCGTTCCCGCTGCTCGTCTGCCTCGCGTACACGGCGGTCCGCCCGGGCCGGGCGGGATGGTGGTTCAAATGCGGGACGCTGCTCTGGACCGCCGGCATCGCGCTGCCCCGGTGGATCAACGCGTCGGTGTTCGGGTTCCCGGAGAGGAGCTTTTCGGTGTTCCTGGTGATGCAGGTCGCGGGGCTCATTTGCCTGGCCGCGCACCTGCTTTTTGAATCCTTCGGTTGTGATATAGTAGAAAATCATGACAACTCCCGTTAAGAAACGCATTGGCGTGATCGGTTGCGGCCAGTGGGGCCCCAACCAGATCCGGACCTTCTTTTTCCATCCGCACGCGGAAGTGGTGCGCGTCTGCGACGCGGACGAACGCCGCTTGGAAGCGATGAAGACGGTCTACCGCGCCGTCGAGACCACCGCCAAGTTCGAGGACATCACCAAGGCCCCGGACATCGACGCGGTGATCATCACGACCCCCGTGTCGTCCCATCACGCGATCGCCAAGAGCGCGCTGGAGAACGGCAAGGACGTCCTCTGTGAAAAACCGCTGACACGGACCGCGGCCGAGGCGCGCGAACTGGTGAAGCTCGCCCACGACAAGTCGCGCATCCTGATGGTCGGGCACGTTTTTCTTTTCAACCCCGGCATCGTGAAGCTCAAGGAAGTGATCGACTCCAAGGAGCTCGGTCAGACCTATTACCTCCACGCCCAGCGCACGAACCTCGGGCCCGTCCGCAAGGACGTGAACTCCGTCTTTGACCTGGCGTCCCACGACATTTCGATCTTCAATTTCCTGCTCGGCGCGCGGCCCAAGGTCGTCAGCGGCGCCTATGCGGCGTCCAAGGCCGCGGT
>CAZHID010000005.1:23524-28147 GCA_964532445.1 uncultured Planctomycetia bacterium
CCCGCGGGTGAACTCCGGATTTGCCCTGCCGGCCCCCCACATTTCGATCTTCAATTTCGTGCTGGGCGGGGGGCCCAAGAAGGCCAGCGCCGTCGGCAAGGGGTATCTGCAGCCGCAGGTCGAGGACGTCGCCTTCGTGTCGCTCGAGTACCCGGGCGGCGTGATCGCCCACATCCACGTGAGCTGGCTCGATCCCAAAAAGGTCCGTCAGATCACGGTCGTCGGCAGCAAGAAGATGGCCAGCTGGGACGACCTGTCCACGACGGGGCCCGTGGAGATCTTTTCGAAGCGCATCGAGCGCGAACCCTATTACAAGGATTACGGCGAGTTCCACCTGCTGGCCAAGGACGGCGAGGTCCTGATCCCGGCGGTCAAGAACGAGGAACCGCTCAAGCGCCAGGCCGAACATTTCATGAACTGCATCCTGCACCGCACCCAGCCGATCTCCGACGGCAAGAACGGTCTCGAGGTCGTCGAGACGCTCGAAGCGATCCAGACGCTCCTGGACGCGAAGCGGGAGTAGCGGGACCGCCATGGCCGCCGCTTCCAAAAAGCCCTTCATCCACCCCAAAGCGCTCGTTGAGACCCGTTCCGTCGGTCCCGGGACCCGTATCTGGGCTTTCGCGCACGTGATGAAGGGCGCTGTGATCGGCCGCGACTGCAACATCGGCGACCATTCCTTCATCGAGTCCGGGGTGACCGTCGGCGACCGCGTGACGATCAAGAACGGCGTCTCGATCTGGAATGGCGTCACACTGGAGAACGGCGTGTTCGTCGGGCCCAACGCGGCGTTCACGAACGACCGGTTCCCGGTGAGCCGGCACAATGTCTTCAAGCTCGAGCCCATCCGGGTCCGCGAGGGCGCCGCGATCGGAGCGAACGCGACCATCGTTTGCGGTGTCACGATCGGGCGGTACGCCATGGTCGGCGCGGGCGCTGTCGTCACGCGCGATGTGCCGGATCACGCGCTCGTCTATGGCAACCCCGCCAAGGCCTCCGGCTTCCTGTGCGTCTGCAGGAAAAAACTCACGTTCAAGTCCGCCGCCGCGCGCTGCGCCTGCGGCCTCCGCTATCAAAAAAGCCCGAAGGGCGTCCGCGCCGCATGAAGGTCCTTGTCGCGCCGGTCGCCTACAACGAAGAAAAAAAGATCATCAGCGTCTTCAACCGTTTCACCGGCCTTCGCGTCGCCGACGAGGTCCTGCTCATGGACGACGGGTCGACCGACGACACGCGCCGCGCGGTCGAAGCAATGGGTTTCCGCGTGCTCTCGCACCGCGAGCGCCGCGGCGTCGGCGCGGCGATCCGCACGGTGATCGAATACGCGCGGCAGAACAAGTTCGACATCGTCGTGATCATGGCCGGCAACGACAAGGACCGTCCGGTCGAAGTGCCGCGCCTGGTCGAACCGATCGTCCGCGACGGTTACGACTTCGTGCAGGGTTCGCGTTACCTGCCGGGAGGCGACTTCGGGAACATGCCGAAGTACCGTCAGATCGCGACGCGCTACGTGCACCCGGGACTTTTTTCGTTCATCACGGGCCGGAAGATCACGGACAGCACCAACGGCTTCCGCGCGATCCGGATCTCGTGCCTCGAGGACCCGAAGATCGACCACCACCAGGCCTGGCTCGACCGCTACGAGCTTGAGCCGTACCTTTTCTACAAGTTCATCAAGCTCGGCTACAAGGTCCGGGAAGTCCCGGTGACCAAGATCTACCCTCCCAAGGCGCTCGGCTACACCAAGATGGCTCCCATCACCGGATGGTGGAGCATCCTCAAGCCCCTGGTCCTGCTCGGACTTGGGCTTAAAAAATAAGGTCCGCCGCTTGAACCGACGCGGGTGGGCGGTCGTTCTCTTCATGCTGACAGCCGCCGCGTACGCGCTGGCCGGCTGGCGCGCGGTCCTCGCCCACCACGACCCGGCCGAGATGGACACGGTGGCCTACCTCGACGCGGCGCTCCAGATCCGCCAGTCCGGCGGCATCCTTCACCAGATCCCCAACATGATCACCGGCGTTTACAGGGAAGCGACCCAGCACCCGCTCTACCTGATGCTGATATCGCCGTTCGCCGAGCACCACGTCCGGGCCTTCGTCGCCGCCAAGCTTGGGCGCTTCGGTATCGGTTTCTTCTTTTTGGCGGTCTATTTCACGGCGGTGCGGCGTCTGTTCGGCACGGCGGCGGCCGGCGCGGCGGGCTGGCTGTGGATCATGAGCGCGGGGTTCCTGACGCTCGTGACGACGGTCGCGTGCGAGGGGCTGCTCGGTGTCTTCTTCATCGGGTTCTGGTTCTGCACGGCCGCCGGAAGTGAGCGAAAAAGCTGGTGGCTCGCGGCGGGCGCGTGCGCGGCGCTCGCGTATTGGACCAAAAGCATCGGGATCCTCACACTGCCTGTCTTTGTCCTTTGCGCCGCGTGGACGTTCCGCAAGGATGTCAAAAAGCTGTTCGCATGCCGGGAATTCTGGGGCTTTTTCGGCATCTTCGTCCTGATCAGCCTGCCGATCTTCATCCGCAACGCGGTCGTGTACGGCTCGCCGCTGTACAGTGATTCGAGCGGCGTCCTGTGGATCGACCGATGGGACGAATTTTCGTTCGAACGCGCGGCGGAAGGCCGTTTTACGCTCGCGAATTACCTGAAGACCCATTCTCCCTTGGAGATCCTGAGGATCATGGCCGAGGGCCTGTTCCGCCGGGACGTCATGATGATCGTCGACGGACTGAAGCCGTTGCCGTTCTGGCGCGCGTTCGATCCGGACATCCTGCAGGGCTTCTATGAGCGCACGACACGCTGGCAGGAGGTCTGGGCGGGGCTGGTCGCGGTCCTCGCTGGAGCGGGCTGGTGGGCGAACCGCCGTCACGCGGCCGCTGTGCCGACGCTGGCGCTCTGGGCGGTGTTCGCGGTGTTCGTCGGCTGGTATTCGAAGGTTTTTCCGACCACGCCGCCGACGCGGCTCCTGTATCCGGTGCTGATCCTGGTCCCGGTCTACGCGGCGCTCGGGGTCAAGGCGCTCGTCGGGCTCGGCCTCAACAAGCTGCCGGGGGGCGGGGTGACCGCGGGCCGATCGGGTTGGGGCGCTCCGGCCGCGGCGGGGCTCCTCGCGGTCACGATCCTGGGTTTGGCGGCGCATGGTGCGGGGAGCTGGATGAAACAGGACATCTCGAAGTCCTACCGCTTCGCGCCGGTCTTTGGCGTCCAGACCGTGTGGGCGGAAACACGCGTCAAGGCGGGGGAAAAAGTGCTCATTGGCGACCTGTTCCTCAACTATCATTTTTATTTCAAGGGCCGGACCCGGGCGGATTATGTCGTGTGGCCCAAGTTCGACGATATGGACGACGCCGCCGCGTGGGTCCGCGCGCAGAACATCCGTTACGTGATCCTGGACTTGGCGACCGTTCTCTACAACCCGCAGGTCTTCGGGAATTATTACCGGATCGCCAAGCCGGGGCTCTTGCGGCCGATCAAGGCGCTGCCCGACGTCTTCAAGCCTATTCCGCGCGATGCCAAGATCCCGGCGGTCTATGAAACGTACGAGGTCGTACCGGCAGCTTCCGCCGTGGAAGGTCCCAAGTGAGCGTCCTGGCGAGAACGGTCCGGATCGCCGCGGCACTGGCCGCCGCCGCGGGCGCGGCCCAATTTTTGCTCCGCGGGTCGGTCAAAGTTTTTTACCCGTACCTCATCAATCTCGGTGAGCCGGCACTGGCGCAGTCGGTGCGTTACATGGGGCTCGGGATCTGGCCCTATCATGAGCTCTCCCAGCCGCCGTTCAGCGTGGTCCCGTACGGCCCGGTTTACCTGTGTCTCGCCGCGGCGGTCCAGCATCTGTCCGACCTGCCGTTGGCCGGGGGACGGATCGTTTGTCTGGCGTCGTCCGTGATCGCCGCCGCCTACATCGGCTTCATCGTCACGCGCGCCGCCGCTTCGCGCCTGGCGGGCCTGGCTTCGGGCGGTCTCTTCCTCTGTCTGCCGTTCGTCGAACGCTGGGGCGTTCAGGTGAACGTCGACATGACCGGGGTGGCGATCGAGCTTCTGGCGCTGACCGGATTTTTCCTGTACGCGGCGTCGGGACATACGAAGCGGGTTTTTTTCTGGCTGGGATCGGCCGCCGCGGTGGCGGCGGTTTTTACCAAATCCTCGGCGATCGCGGCCGCGGTCGCCTGGGGAGCGTATCTGCTCCTGAACCGGCGCTGGAAAGACCTGGCGCTGTACGCCGCCGTCGCGGGCGGGGCGGTGGTGCTGATCTATGCGCTTCTAAACCTGGCGACGGGGGGACAGTACTACTTCCACACGACGCACGAGATCGGCCGGCGGCTTTTTTTCACGCAGTTCATTCCCGCGTTCTGGAAAGAAACGGTCCTGCGTCAGCCGCTCAACGTTCTTGCGGCCGCTGCCGCGCTCGCTTATCCCGCGTTCTGGCGTCCGCGCTCAGTGCACGCCGCCTCCAGCGCGTCCGCCGGACCGCTTCTCAATCTTTATCTTTTGCTCACGATCCTGATGACCGTCTCGCTCGGCAAGCAGGGATCGGACACCAATTACCTTCTCCCGTTCCTCGCCGCTTCGACGATCGCCGCCGGCCGCTGGTGGGGATCGGCCGCCGCCGCATCAACCTCCGCCGCATCCGGCTC
>CAZHID010000005.1:28157-31314 GCA_964532445.1 uncultured Planctomycetia bacterium
CTATCTCACTTGCCGCCGCGGCGGGCATCGCCGCGCAGGCTCTCCTTGGCGGGGGAGTGTTGACCTACCGGCACAGCGACTTTCGCGCCAACCTGGACAGACAGGCGGCTTTTTACGCGAAGATCTCCAAGGCCGTCACGCAGTTCCCGGACCCGGTCATCAGTTGGGACATGACCCTGCTCATCGCCAATGACAGGCCGGTCTATTTCGAGCCGTTCCCGATGGCGCAGGCCGCGTACAGCGGCGTCTGGGACCAGACGCCCATCCTCGAGGACCTGCGCGCGGGCCGGGTGAACCTGATCATCACGTATTTCTGGTCGCAGGCCGTGAAGGCGGACCGCAACATCACCAAGTCGTGGGGCGCGTCAAGATCCCTTGGGCGTCCAACTCCATCCTCTTTTTCTACATCCCCAAAAAATCACGGTTGTATAATACTGCCCTGTGATATCCGTCATCATCCCCACGTACAACGAATCCAAGAACATGCCGGAACTGTTGTCGGCGATCGACCGTGTGCTCACGCACGCGGAGATCCCCGACTACGAGGTCATCGTCATGGACGACGACTCGCCTGACGGCACCGCCAAGCTCGTCAATGAGCTCGAGATCCCGCGCATCCGCGCCGTGAACCGCCGCGGCAAGCCGCGCGGGCTGGCGCCGGCGGTCATGGACGGCTTCCGCGAGGCGAAGGGCGACATCCTCTGCGTGATGGACGCGGACCTGAGCCACCCGCCCGACGTCCTGCCGGCGCTGGCCAAGGCGATGGACGAGGGCAGCGAGATCGCCGTCGGGAGCCGCTACGTGAAGGGCGGCGGCGTCAAAAATTGGCCGTTCAAGCGGCGCCTGGCGTCCCGCGCGGCCTGCGTCGCGGCGAACCTGGTGACCCCGGTGCGCGACGCGACGAGCGGGTTCTTCATGGTGAGACGCCGGGCGATGGAAGGCGTGGAGCTCACCGCCGAAGGCTTTAAGATCGGGCTCGAGGTGTTCGCGCGCGCGAACCACGGCGGCCGAATCCGGGAGGTCCCGTACGTGTTCAAGGACCGCACGCGCGGTTCCAGCAAGCTCGGCGGCATCGTGATCCGGCAGTTCTTCGCGCAGCTCTGGCGGCTCATGACCGCGCGGCCGCGGCGATGAGCCCGCAAACACCGGCCGCTTCAAGCCTCTTCAAGGTCCACCCGGCCAACCGCGCCGCCGCGGCCCTTCTCGCCGCGGGCCTCCTGATCACCGGCCTCCTCGCCGTCCTGCCGGCGCTGTCCAAGCCTTTTACGCTCGACGAGACCGAGATCGCCTACCGCGCCCACTACATCATCGAAAAAGGCGCCAAGACCTTTCTCGACGGCAGCCACTACATCGCGCACCCGCCGCTGTACGAGTACACGGTCGCGGGCATCTTCAAACTTTTTGGCGAGACGGAGTTCCCGCCGCGCGCGTTCGGGTTCCTGATCCTCGTGATCACGGGATTTTTCTTCAAAGGTACGCTCAACGAACTCCTGCGCAACGAGGACCCGGTCCTGCGCCGCGTCGCGGTCTACGTGGGTGTCCTCCTGTACGCGGTGAACCCGCTCCTGCTCCAGCATTCGATGGTGCTCGACGCGGACACGACGGGCACGGCCCTTTTCACGATGATCTTCGCGTACTTCTTCACGCGGATGGAAATGCGCGGCGGCGAGCGGCAATGGCTGGTCCGGCTCGCGCAGGCGCTCGCGATCGCGCTGGCCTTCCTGAGCAAGGAGATCACGCCGATCTTCATCTTCGGCGGCATCCTGATCTACCGCACCTTCGGCCGTCAGTGGAAAAAGCTTCTCGAGGACATCGTCGCGGTCTTCATCCCGGGCGTGCTCCTCGCGTGGGGCATCTGGTGGATCTACTGCCTTTGCACCGGGATCGACGTCCTCGTCTTCCTCAAATACACACTGATGAAAAAAACCTCCCGCGCGCTCGACCCCGAATTCCTGCGCCGGGTGTTCGCGGGGCTCGAGCGGATCTTCCGCTGGCCGCTGTACTGGATGTCGGCGCCGTTCTTCATCCTGCTCCTTGTGACCGGGCTGAGGCGCGTGGTGCTGTTCGTCCAGACGCGCCGGACAAGACCCGAGGACGCGCTCTGGATCATCGCGCTGGTCGTGTGGGTGCCGTACCTCCTGTTCAAGGGCTCCATCGACATGATGAAGTACCAGCACCCCATTTATCCGCTTTTCATGGCCTCGATGCTTTGCGGCTGTGTCGCGATCTTCAGGTCCCGGGCGGAGGATATCGCCGCCGCGCTGCGTGACGCGTGGTGGATCGTACCGGCGCTGACCGCCGTCGCGGCCCTCGTGCTTTGGAGCTACGTCCGTGTGGGCGATTACATCCTTTTTCAGTGGGACCATCCCGACGCCCCGAGGTACAAGAACTTCCTCAACCTGTATTACCGGCCGCTCGCCGCCGCGTTCGGCGCGGCCGTGATCCTGTGGGTGCTGGGGCGGCTCAAGCTCGTCGAGGGGATCGTCGCCGCGTCGCTGCTTTTTTGCGTGCCCGTGAACGCGGCGCTCAACCTGAACCAGACCGGCGAATACACGACGTCCGAGTCGTGGATGAACTACGGCGAGTCCGGGCTGGTGGACACCGTCGAATACCTGTCGCAGATCGTGCGGCCCGGCTCATCGATCGCGATCCGCGACGACATCCGTTATTACCTCGACATCCGCCACGGGATGAAGGACCTCAAGTGGCGCCGCCTGCGCGACATCCTGACGGTGCGCGACCTGCCGCTCCTGAACAACTTTCTGATGTCCGGCGCGCTTGAGGTCGTGGTCATGGACCGCGTGTCGCTCCTGGGCTTGACCGAAAAGAACAGCGGAGCCGGGGTCGCCCTCCTGAACAAGTATTACTACCTCGACCGCCAGTTCGGTTCGTTCAAGGTCTACCGTCCCAAGCGGCGGCTCGTCTGACCGTGTGCGGCATCGCCGGGTTCTTTTATCCCGCCTCCGAACCCCCGCGCGCCGCGACCGAGCTCCTGAAAAAAATGACCTCCGCGCTCGCCCACCGCGGGCCTGACGCCGAGGGCTTCCACGAGGAGTCGGGGCTCGGCCTCGGCCACCGCCGGCACAAGATCATCGACCTCCACACCGGCGCGCAGCCGATGACGAGCGCCGACGGCCGGTACACCCTCATCTTCAAC
>CAZHID010000005.1:31324-32024 GCA_964532445.1 uncultured Planctomycetia bacterium
CCGCGCGCGTCTGGAGGCGCGCGGCCGCAAGTTCCGCACCAAGTCCGACACCGAGAGCCTCCTCCAGCTGTTCGCCGAAAAAGGCGCCGCCTGCCTGTCCGAGCTGGAGGGAATGTTCGCGTTCGCCATCTGGGACCGCGAGCGCCGCGTGCTGACCGCCGCCGTGGACGCCTTCGGCAAGAAGCCTTTTTACTACTCGGCCGCGAAGGGCGGGATCGTCTTCGCGTCCGAGCCGCGCGCGCTGCTCGTCCATCCGGACGTGTCGCGGGAGCCTGACCGCCGGTCCATCCTCAAGTACCTCGCGTTCGAGTATGTGCCCGCGCCGGACACGATCTGGAGCGGCGTGCGCAAGCTCCGGGGAGGCACCGCGCTCGAAATGTCCGCCGACGGAGGCGTCCGCGTGTTCCGCTACACCCGGCCGTTCGGCCCGGCGGTGTACGCGAAGACCGAGGCCGGCTGGCTCGCCGAGGCACAGGAGCTCCTGCGCGACGCGGTGAAGAAGCGGCTCGTGAGCGATGTGCCGTTAGGAGTTTTTTTGAGCGGGGGACTGGATTCGACCCCGGTGCTCGCGGAGATGCGCGCGCTCGACCCGGGCCGCAAGATCAAGACGTTCACGATCGGGTTCGAGGAAGCGTCGTTCGACGAGTCGTCCTACGCGCGCAAGGCCGCCGACTTCTTCAGCACCGAACATATCGAAGAG
>CAZHID010000006.1:0-27432 GCA_964532445.1 uncultured Planctomycetia bacterium
AGTCTCGCGCTCAGCATCCCGCTGAGCGTTTTTTGTTTGCTCTCCACGCTGCACGCGGAGACCAATTCTGAGGATCAGGACAGCCGGGGCGGCAATCGCCAGATGGGTGTTGAATTCGCGCCCAAGGCTCCGATGATGCCCGCCGCGGGCATGGTGCCGTCCTCCGAAAAGGACATGGAGGCCCAGGCTGAAGCGATCAAAGCCGCGCAAAAGAGGGCCGCCGCCAAGAAGGCCGCCGAGAACCGCCGCGGAATGCTCGCGCCGATGTGGTCGGCGGTGACCGGCTCCGATGCCCCCGCCAAAGCCCCCGCCCGCCGCGCTCCCTCCGCTCCTTCAAATACTCAGGTCGATTGGTCCAAGGTCCCCCAGGCGAACGGCATCTACCTCGCCGACCCGATGCAGAAAGAAATGTGGCAGGCCGCGCAAGGTCAGGACTTCGAGCGCGCGATCGAACTTCGTGATCAGCTGAACGGCATGCGCCAGAACCTGAACTGGTGGAATGAGCAGGAGAAGCTCGAAGCCAGGATGCAGCAGGCCGTTTCGGAACTCAATTTCGAGCAGGCGATCGAGATCCGCGAAGAGATGCGTATCCTTCAGGCTGAACGGATCAGCGCTGACCCGTCCCGGTCCGCCGCGCAGGCCGAAGAGCCCGCCGCGCCGCAGGGACCGTTCTTCCGCGTCCAGGGCTTCGACGTCCGCGGGAATGAGCTCGTCTCCAAGGAAGAGATCCTCGCCCGCTTCAGCCCGCTCGTCGGCAAGGAAATTTCGCTGCAGGACATCCAGGCCGCCGCTTCCGAAGTGAAGCAGCTCTACCGCACCCGCGGCTATGTCGGCGCGTACGTTTCGATCCCGCCCCAGACGCTCGACGACGGCATCGTGGACATCGAGGTCACCGAAGGCAAGATCGGCCAGATCAAGATCCGCGGCAACCAGCATTTTTCGACCGAGGTGCTCCAGCGCCAGATGAACCTCCCGGCCGGCGGCCCGCTGACCTATCAACAGGTCGAGAACCGCCTCCTCAAGCTCGATGATCACCGCGACATCGACGTCAAAGCCACCTTCGTTCCCGGCGAACAACCCGGCACCACGGACCTCGACCTCGAAGTGACGGACCGGCTGCCGCTCCACGGCGCGTTCGACTTCAACAACTACGGCACCCGCCTGGCGGGCGAGGAGCGGTACGGCCTGAGCTTCACGCACACGAACCTGCTCGGCCAGATGGACGAACTTTACACGCGCTTCCAGTTCAGCGAAGGCGGCACCGCGTACGCGGCGGATTATTCCGTGCCCGTGGCCTTCATCAACCCGGACGTGCGCCTCGGCGGTTCCTATGTGCTCGGCGAGCTCGATCTTCAGGGCGACTTCAAGGCGCTGAACATCGAGGGCGAGACCCAGACCTGGGGCCTTTACACGACGATGCCGCTCTACGACACCGTGAACAACGACGTGAACCTCAAGGTCGGCATGGACTTCAAGAGCGTGCAGAACGAGATCCTGAGCACGCGCATCGGCGACGACCAGCTCCGCATCATCAACACGATCGTGACTTGGGAAGAGAAGGACCGGCTCGGCCGTACGATCTGGCCCCACGGGGTCCATGTCGGTGTGGACGCGTTCGGCGCCTCCAACAAGAATGACATCGGTCTGAGCCGCGCCCACACCGGCGCGCCCTTCCTTATATACAGGTCGCAGATCCAGCGCATCCAGTACCTCACCGAAGAGGTCGCGGTCCGGGCCAAGGGCGCCTGGCAGTTGACCCCCGACAAGCTCCCGCCTTCGGAACAGTTCAGCCTTGGCGGTCATGACACCGTCCGCGGTTACCCGCAGGGCGAGTACCTCGGCGACTACGGCGCCGTCGCCGGCGCGGAAATTTCGGTCTCGGTCTTCTTCCTTCCGCGCGACTGGCGTCTCCCGTTCCAGAAAGAATCGCTCTACAAGAACCTCCGCGCGCTCACCTTCTACGATTACGGCACGGGCAATCTCCGCGGCGCGCTGCCGGGTGAGAGCAGCAAGAAGGACATCGCGGGCACCGGCTTCGGGGTGCGCCTCCGCTTGAACGACACGCTCGCCGCTCAGGTGGGTTATGGAATTCCTTTGACCGAGACCGCGTCCGACGGCAACGACGGCGTTGTTTACTTCGGCGTGTCGGCCGACCTTTTTTAATTCGATCCACATACCGGGGAAGCTGAAATGAACCTTAAAAAATCAATCACGAGCCTCCTGATCGCCACCTTCGGCTTGATGCAGTCCGCGCCGATGGGCTTCGCCAATCCCGATCTCGACCAGATCACGCACGGGTCCGGTTCCGTGAGCGTGGACGGCGATACCTACAACTTCCAGCAGAATTCCGACAAGCTGGTCGCGCGGTTCAACAGCTTCGACATCGCCGGTCATGAGACGACGAACATCCTCCAGCCCTCCGCGGCTTCGGCGGCGCTGTTCCGGATCCTGGGTCAGGACCCGTCCCAGATCTTCGGTACGCTGAACGCGAACGGACAACTGTTCCTGCTCAACCCGAACGGCATCATGTTCGGGCCCACCGCCCAGGTCAACGTCGGCGGTCTGGTGGCCACTTCCCTGGATATGAAGGATTCTGACTTTTTGGCCGGCAACTACCAGTTCGACGGCGCTTCGGCCGGAGGTTTGGGTCTGGTCACGAACCAAGGTTCACTGACCGCCCGTGACGGCGGCTATCTCGCCCTGCTCGGTCCCGCGGTCTCGAACTCCGGTCTCATGACGGCGGACGGCGGCTCGGTCCTGCTCGGCGCCGGCAACGCGGCGACCCTCTCGATCGACGGACGCGGCATGATGAACATCGCTGTCGACGAAGCGACGCTCGCGGGCGTGACCGACGCGAACGGCGTGTCCGTGAAGGACGCGGCCGCCAACTCCGGAACGCTGCGCGCGGACGGGGGACTGGTCAAGGTCTCGGCGAAGGCGGTCGAAGGCGCTTTTGACAACATCATCAACCACAGCGGCATCGCGCAAGCGCGGTCCGCTTCCGTCCAGAACGGCGTGATCGTGTTCGAAGGCGGGAATTCAGGCATCGTGCGTGTGAGCGGTCAGGCCGACGCGACGGGTCTCGGCGCGGGTCAGACCGGCGGCCGGGTCGAAGTGACGGGTGAGCTGGTCGGCGTGGCCGATGGCGCGGTCCTCGACGTGTCCGGCGCCAACGGCGGCGGAGCCGTGCTCGTCGGCGGTGACTATCAAGGGAAGGGCACGCTCGCGACCGCCAAGGAAACGATCATCGCTTCCGGCGCGGCGCTGAAGGCCGACGCGGTCACGAACGGCAACGGCGGTCAGATCGTCGTCTGGTCCGACGAAGCGACCAAGTATTACGGGAATTTGTCCGCCCGCGGCGGTTCCGAAGGCGGAAACGGCGGATTCGCGGAAGTGTCGGGCAAGGAAAACCTCCTGTTCCAGGGCGGCGCGGACCTCGGAGCGCCCAATGGTCAGAGCGGCACGCTGCTCTTGGACCCGCGCGACATCGTGATCCATGATGGTGTTGCACCCCCCAATCGTGATGACGCGCAGATCGGTGATTCCCAGCTCATTTTCGGGGACGGAGCGGCGAATTCCACCTTTGACATCAATGAAGCGACGATCGAGGCGCTGACGGGCAACGTTATCCTTCAGGCTCGCAGGGATTTTACGATGAACGACCTGACCGACAACACCCTGGGTCTCACGAGCTTGACCGCAGGTGAATCCATCGTCGTCCAGGCGGGCCGCCACCTGACTTTTGCCGATACGGCGGATTCGATCGTGACCCAAGGCGCTGACATCCATTTGGAAGCCGATTCGCTCCATAGCGATCTCAATCCGGCGGACGGCACAGGCACGATGACCCTCGGTGGACTGAATTCCAACGGCGGCAACATCACCTTGATCGGCGCTGACTTTGCGCTCAATTCCGCCGTGAACGCCGCCGCGGGCAATATCGCGATCGCGAATTCCGTGAACGCTTCGGCCATGGGTCTCGGCACCGCGGCGGGCGCCCAGCTGACGGATGCGGAACTCGATCTTATCGCTTCCACGGGCACCGTCACGCTCGGTCAAGCGACCACCAAAGGGACCGATGGTGCCGGTACCGGTGCGGTCGTGCTCACCAACGGCGCGATCACCCTCGATGAACTGACCCTCGATGCCAAGAACGTGACGCTGGTTTCCTCCTCCACGATCAATGACGACGACGATACGGGTGTGTCCTTGGCGACGACCGGATCCCTTTCGATGACCTCCAACGGCGCCATCGGCGCATTAGGCGGAGCTCAGGGGCTGAACCTGGATGTGGATGCTCTCACGGTCACTTCGACCGGCGGCAACGCGATCACGGTGAAGAACGCGGGGACCTCCTCGATGACCGTGGACGCCGCGACGGGCGGGACGGGGAATATCAGCATCACACAGGACGCGAACGACATCGCGGCCGGCGCGATCTCCACGACCGGGAACGTCAATTTGACCGCCGCGACCGGCGCGATCACGGACGCCAATGCGGGCGTGAACAACATCACCGCCGCCGCGCTCACCGCCGCCGCGGCCACGGGTGTGGACCTCGACACCACCGTCACCGACCTCACCGCGAGCACCTCCGGCGCGGGCAACATCAATTTGGACGAAGCGGACGGGGCCAACGTATTGAACGTCGCTGCCTCGAACGGCGACGCGACCGTGACCTCGGCCACTGGTAGCCTGGCCGTCACAACGGTCTCCGCCACCGGCACGGCCAATCTCACCGCCACCACCGGCGCGATCACGGACGCCAACGGCTCGACCAACAACATCACTTCGACCGCCCTCGTCGCCTCCTCGGCCGCGGGTGTGGACCTCGACACGACCGTCACCGACCTCAGCGCGGCCACTTCGGGCGCGGGCAACATCAATTTGGACGAAGCGGACGGCGCCAATGTGCTCAACGTCGCCGCTTCCAATGGCAACGCCACGGTTACGACCGCGGCGGGTGACCTCAATGTGACGACCGTCTCCGCTTCCGACACCGTGACGCTGACCGCGGCCGCGGGCGCGATCACCGACGCCAACGGCGGCGCGAACAACGTGACCGCTTCCAAGCTTCTGCTCCAGACATTGAACGGTATCGGCACCAACGGCAATCGCTTCGACACGACCGTTTCGAACCTCGAAGCGTCGAACACCAATAACGGTGTCTTCATCGACAACTCCGGCGACCTCACGATCGGCGGGGTCTCGGGCGGAGTGACGGGTGTGTCCAACGCGGACACCGCGATCAAAGTGTTCACGACCGGATCCTTGAATGTTCAGGAAAATGTGACCCACTCAGGCAATGGCACGGTCCGCTTAGCGAGTCTCGGCGCCGGCGCCGGACGTGATGTGACCGTTGCCGCGAACGTGACCTCGCAGGGCGGCGATGTGATCGTCGCGGCGGGGGATGATCTGACCATGACAGGCTCTTCCGTGATCAGCACGACGGGCACAGGCATGATCGCGGTCCTCGCGGGCGAAAATCTGAACGATTCTGAAACGCTCTTCACGCAGGACGGGAACGCCAACGGCGATCTCACGATGAGCTCCGGCTCCGCGATCCGGACGAACCGGGGCGATATCGCCGCCGTCGCGACCGGCAGCGCCGCCATCGCCGTCATCGACGCGAACCAGGACGCCAACGGCACCATCGGTAACGTCCTGTTGGGCGCCGCGACCGGTGCCATCACCGACGCCAACGGCGTGACCAACAACATCAACGCTTCCGGGCTCACGGCCGTCGCATCCACCGGTGTGGACCTCGACACCACGATCACGGACCTGACCGCGACGACGGGCGGTGCGGGCAACATCAATATCAATGAAGCCGATGGTCTGAATGTGCTCGTCGCCTCTGCCCTGAACGGCAATACGACCGTGACCTCCACGACCGGCGATATCAACGTCACGACCGTGGACGCCATCGGCGGCACCGCGACCTTCACTGCGTCTTCAGGCGCCATCACCGACGCGAACCTCGGCGTGAACAGCGTCACCGCGACGAACCTCGTCGCGTCCGCGGCGTCAGGCATCGGCACGAACGCCAACCGTCTTGAAACGACCGTCTCCAATCTCGAAGCGGCCGGCGGACTCGGCGGAGTTTTTGTTTCGAACACCGGCGGTCTCACGATCGGCGGGATCACCGCGATGAACGGTGTGAGCGCGACCGGTTCGGACATCAAAGTCACCGCTTCCAGCCCCTTGACCGTCAATGAAGCGGTCTCCAACACCGGCGGCGGCAACGTCGTTCTCGGCGCTTTGGGCAACGCGGCGGCCGATGACCTCACCGTGAACGCCAATGTCTCGGCTTCCGGCGGCAATGGTTCAGTGACCCTCGGCGCGGGGGACAGCGTCGTACTCGCCAATGGAACGACTGTTTCGGCTGACGGCACCGGCGCAGTGAACATCGTCGCGGGTGAAGACCTCACGGATTCCGACACCGTCTTCAACCAGGACGGCAACACCGGCGCGGCCGGCGGCAGCATCCTGATGAACCCGACCTCCAACGTCGAGACCGAGGACGGCGACATCCTGTTGGACGCCGCTTCCAGCGTCACGGTCGCGAACGTCAACGCGGATTCTGACAACGACAACATCGAAGGCACGATCACCGTGCTCGCGCGCGCCGGAGCCCTGCTTGACGGCAACGGCGCTGACGTCAACTTCACCGGCGACAAACTCGCCCTGACCGCCGGCGGCGGGATCGGAACCAACGCGGACCGGATCGAGACGTCCGTGAACAAGTTCGAAGCGGATGGCGGAACGGGCGGCGTCTTCACCGAGAACAACAAGGCGCTCGAGATCGGCGACGCCAGCGCCGCGCTTACGGGTGTGACGGCTTCGGGTTCAGATATCAAGGTTTTCTCCCAGGGCGCGATGACCGTTACGGAAGCCGTGGCCAACACCGGTACCGGTAACATCGAACTGGCCGCGAAGGGCTCTTCAGCCGCGGACGACCTGACGCTCAACGCGAATGTCGCGGCGACGGGCGGGAACGGCAACATTCTTTTGGCCGCGGGCGACACTGTTTTTGTTTCGAACGGGACGACCGTTTCGGCTTTGGGCACGGGTTCAGTGACCGTGGCCGGCGGCGAGAATTACACCGACGAGACGCTCGACCGTGACGGCGACGCGGACGGCGAGGTCCAGATGGGGGCCACCGGCGCGGTGACTTCCGAGGACGGCAATATCCTGATCGATGCCCGCGGCAACGCGGCCATCAGCACCGTGAACGCCAACGCGGACGCGGACGGCGTTCTCGGCAATGTGATCGTCAACGCGGTCGCCGGCAGGGTGAACGACTCCAACGGCGCCGCGATGAACGTGACCGGCGCGAGCCTTCTGGCCCGCGGCGGGCAGGGGGTCGGCACGGCGGCGGACCTGATCGAATCGACCGTTTCTAACTTTGAAGCTGACGGCGGGACCGGCGGCGTGCATTTGATCAACACGGGCGCGCTCGTGATCGGCGGCGTGGACGCGGGTGTGACCGGCGTGACCGCTTCCGGCAACTCGATCGAAGTCTATGCGCAGAGCCCTTTGACCGTGAACGAAGCCGTGACCAACACCGGCGGCGGTAACATCACCCTCGCCTCCTTCGGCGCGACGGCGGCCGACGATCTGACCCTGAACGCCAATGTCGCGGCGACCGGCGGGAACGGCGCGATCCTCCTTGTTTCCGGCGATTCGACGATCTTCAACGCGGGTGTCACCGCCAGCACGGTGGGCACCGGTTCGGTGACCGTCGCGGCGGGCGAGGATTACACGGACCTCACGCTCGACCAGGACGGCAATATCGGTGCCGGCGGCGGCAGCATCCAGATGGACGCGGCCTCGTCGATCCTTTCCGAGGACGGCAACATCAACCTTGATGCCGCGGACGCCGCGAACATCTCGGTCCTGAACGCGGAGAGCGACGTGGACAGCTCGCTCGGTAACGTGACCGTCATTGCCCGCGCGGGCGCGATCACGGACGTCAACGGCGCGACCTTGAACATCACGGCCGACAAGCTTTTGCTCAACGGTCAGACCGGTGTCGCGACAGGGGCCGATATGATGGAAACGAACGTCAACATACTCGAAGCGGCCGGTAACACCGGCGGCGTTTTTGTCGCCGACCAGAGCGACCTCACCATCGGCGGATTCACGGCAACGACCGGCGTCAGCGCCGGCGGCGGCACGATCCATATCACCTCGCAAGGCGCCATGACCGTGAATGAGGCGGTGACGAACACGAGCAATAACCTCATTCAATTGTCCGCGCTTGGGAACGACGCCACGCGCGACCTGACCTTGAACGCTAACGTTTCTTCGGCGGCCGGGGTCGTGGTGTTGGCCTCCGGCGACACGACGCAGATCAACAACGGTGTGACCGTCTCCGTGACGGGCGCCGGCGGCGGCGTGCTGGTGTTCGCCGGCGAAGACGCGGCCGACCTGGTGCAGAACCAGGACGGCAACGCGGGCGGTTCGATCCTCATGGGCTCGAATGCCGAGATCCGCACCGACAACGGGGATATCCGTCTGGATGCCCGGAACAACGCGCAGATCGCGGTCTTGAACGCGGACGCCAATGCCGATACGACCCGCGGGAACGTGGACGTCACCGCCCGTTCCGGTTCGATCACCGACATGAACGCGGATACGCTCAACGTGACCGCGAACGGTCTCGCGATGCAGGCCGCGTCCGGGATCGCGGCAAACGCGGACCGCCTCGAAACTTCAGCCTCTAACCTCGATGCCTCCGGCGGGTCCGGCGGCGTTTTCGTCCGCAATGACCGTGATCTGGCGATCGGCAGCGGCACCTCGACGCTCGGTACATCCTTGACCGGCGTTTCGGCGACCGGTTCAGACATCAAGATCACGGCGGCCGGCGCGCTCTCGGCTTCCGAAACGATCGCGAACTCCGGCGGCGGGAACATCTTCCTCCATGCCAACGGCGCGACCGCCGCTTCCGACCTCTCCTTTAACAGCGGCGCGGACATCACCGCGACCGGCGGCAACGGCTCGATCCTTCTGACGGCGGGTGATACGGCGGCCATGGGCGCCGGTTCCATCGCGAGCGTCCAGGGTGCGGGGACCGTGACCGTCGCGGCGGGCGAGGACTATTCAGACGAAGTCCTGGACCAGGACGGTTCCGCGACCGGCGACATCATGATGACCGCGGGATCCGCGGTCCAGACGCAGGTCGGCAACGCCCTGTTCGACGCGGCGCGCAACATCCAGGTCGCCCAGGTCAATGTGAACAGCGACGCCAACGGCACGATCGGCGATGTGGCGATGCTCGCCCGCGCGGGCGCCGTTACGGACGCGGACGGAGCGACCCTGAACATCACGGCGGATGACCTGACCATTCAGGCGGCTTCCGGCGTGGCAGTGGACGGGGATCGTCTCGAAACTCAGGTCGCCAAGTTCGAGTCCAACGCCGGCACCGGCGGTCTCTTCGTCTCGAACACGGGCAACCTCGAGATCGGCAGCGCCTCCGCCGGTTTCTCAGGACTCACCGCGACCGGCTCGGACATCAAGGTCACCGCGACCGGTTCGATGAACGTCACTGAGAACGTCGCCAATTCCGGCGGCGGTGACATCCTGCTGGCTTCCAACGGCAACGCGGCGTCCAACGACATGACCGTGAACGCCGACGTGACCGCGACGGGCGGCAACGGCAACATCACGATCTCCGCCGGCGACACGCTCGACGTGGAAGCGGGCCGTACGGTCAGCGCCTCCGGCACGGGCGACATCTCGCTCCTGGCGGGTGAGAACCTGGCCGACTCCGAAGCCGTCTTCAATCAGGATGGCTCGGCGACAGGTGACGTGAACCTCAAAGTGAACAACATTCTTCTTACGGAATCCGTCGTGAAGTCGGATGACGGCGACATCCTGATCGACGCGGCCCGGAACGTCCTTGTTACGACGGTGAATGCCGACGGCAACGCGGACAACACCCGCGGCAATGTCACCCTGCGCGGCCGCGCGGGTTCGATCACCGACAACAATGACGGTATTTCCGCGAACAAGCTCAACGTCACGGCGAACCTGCTTGGAATGGAAGCCGCGTCGGGCATCGCCACCAACGCCAATCGTCTTGAGACCCGGGCTGTCAACCTGGAAGCGGCGGGCGGTACGGGCGGTATCTTCGTCGAGAACCAGCAAAGTCTGAGGATCGGCGGCGTTTCGGGTGCTTTGAACGGCCTGAGCGCGACGGGCAGCGACATCAAGGTCTTTACGACCGGCGCCATGATCATGGACGAACAGATCGTGAACACCGGCGGCGGCAACATCCAGATGGCGGCCAAGGGCGCGACCGCCGCGGAAGATATGACCATCGGCGCGAACATCGCCGCGACCGGCGGCAACGGCAGCATCATTCTGGCCGCGGGCGACACGATCGTTCAGAACGCGGGAACGGAAGTTTCGGCCGCCGGCACCGGTTCGGTCACGATGGCCGCGGGTGAAGACTTTACGGACGAAACGCTCGACCAGGACGGCGCCGCGACCGGCGATATCCTTCAGGCTTCCGGCGCGACCGTCTCTTCGCAGGACGGGAACATCACGATGGACGCCGCGCGTCACGTGAACCTCTCCCTGGCGGATGCGGACCGCAATGCCGACGCGACGTTAGGCAATGTGCGCGTGCTGGCCCGCTCCGGCGCGATCACGGATTCCAATGCCGCCGCGCTCAACGTGCTCGCGAACACCCTTGAACTTCAGTCGGGTCAGGGCATCGCCGCCGACGCGGACCGCCTTGAAACGACCGTGAACAATGTCGAAGCCGCCGGCGGTACGGGCGGTGTCTTTATTCAGGAATCCGACGCGTTGACCATCGGCGGCGTGACCGCTTCTCTGAGCGGCGTCACCGCTTCCGGCAACGCGATCAAGATCACGTCCGAAGGGGACATGACCCTCAGTGAAGCGGTCTCTCAGACCGTTTCCGGATCGGATATCCTGCTCGCGGCCCGGGGCGCCGGAGCGAACGTCAATGTCAACGCGGCCGTGGCCGCGTCCGGCGGGAACGGCAATATCACCGTGGCGGCCAATGAGAGCGTCGCGATGAACGCCTCCGGATCGATCAGCGCCGCAGGCACGGGCGCCGTGAACGTTCTGGCCGGTGAGAATTTGACCGACTCTGAGGCCGTTTTCAACCGTGACGGCGGAGCGACCGGTGATGTCACCATGAACACCGCTTCTTCGATCTCTTCTCAGAACGGCAATATCCGTGTGGACGCCCAAGACTCCTTGAGCTTGAGCACGGTCAATGCCGACTCAAACGCGGACGCGACGATCGGTAACGTGGCGCTTCGCGCCCGTACCGGCAGCATCACCGACACGAACGGCGCGGCCATGAATATCACAGCCCAAGACCTGCTCATGCAGGCCGGTACGAGCATCGCGGCTAACGCGGACCGTCTTGAGACTCAAGCGGCCAATCTTGCCGCGGTCGCGGACGCGGGCGGCCTGTTCGTTTCGAACACGGGCGCCCTGACCATCACTCAGCTCACCGAGATCGCCATGGCCGACGGCCGGGTCATCACGGGTCTTTCGAGCACGGCGGGCGGGGACCTCATCACCACCGCGACCGGCGCGATGACCGTGGATCAGGCGGTCACCGCGGCGGGCGGCGGCCAAGTGCTTCTGGCGTCCAACGGCACCGCGGCGACGAACGACCTTAATTTGAACGCGAGCGTGGCCGCGACCGGCGGCAACGGGATTATCACCCTGGCGGCAGGGGACACCGTGACGTTCGCCCCCGGCATCTCGGCCTCGGCGGCCGGAACGGGCAATGTGAACGTGCTTGCAGGCGAGAACCTGTCGGATTCCGAAACGGTGTTCAACCAGGACGGCAATGCCGGCGGCGACATCGTGATGGGTCTCGGCAGCTCGATCAACTCGCAGGACGGAAATATCCTGGCCGACGCGCGCGACAACGCGGCGATCGACACGCTCAACGCGAACAGCAACGCGGATGCGACCGCGGGTGATGTGACCGTTCGCGCGCGCGCCGGAGCGATCACGGACGTGAACGCCGCGGCGATGAACATCACGGGCCGCAACCTTTCGATGACCGCCGCGACCGGCATCGCGTCCGCCGCGGACGAGCTTGAAACGGCCGTGGCCCGCATGGAGGCGCAGAACGGCACCGGCGGCATCTTTACGAACAACACCGGAGCGCTTGAGATCGGAAACGTTGATGCGGCATTGACCGGCATCCAGAACGCCGGCGGCGACGTCCGCATCATCGGCGATTCCTCGATCACCGTGAACGAGGCCATGGCCAACACGGGCGGCGGGAACACCTCGATCACCGGCAACGGCGCGGTCGCGGGCGACAGCCTCATCATCAATGCGAACATCGCCAACACCGGCGGCAACGGCAACATGACCTTGAGCGCCGGCGATGAGATCCTCGTCAACGGCAGTTCGGTGGTCTCCGCGGCCGGTACCGGCGCCATCACGGCGACCTCCGGCACGGGAGTGGCGGGCGCCGATATCACCATGGCACCCGGATCCGCCTTCCGCTCCGAGGACGGCAATATCCTGATGACCGCCGACGGGGACGCGAACATCGCGGAAGTCAACGCGGATTCGGACGCCGATTCCGCGCGCGGCGACGTCACGGTCAACGCCAACGGCAACGGAGGCGCGAACGGCGACATCCTCGACACCAACGACGCGCCGCTCGTGACGAACAACATCACCGCGGCTACCTTCGCGGCGACCGCGGCAGGCAACATCGGCGCACCGGCCGATCCCATCGAGGTCAACGCGGCCACGATCGGGCCTTTGACGTCGGGCGGTTCGACCAACCTGAACCTGACCGGAAGCAACACCCTGCTGCAGAACGCGAACATCGCGGGTGCCCTGAACCTGACGGGCATCGGCGACCTCACGATCGAGAACAACACGGTCGGCGGGAATGCGTCCTTGGACATGGGTGGTTCGATCTTCGGGGGAGCGCTTCCTTCCGACGATATGACGGCCCATAACTTCTTCCTCTTCGCGAGGACGGGGATCCTGGGAACTCCGGACCTGCCGTTGCATCTGATCTCCAACGGCGACTCGATCTCTGTCTTCGCCGGCGCTGAGCTCCAGGGTAATTCGGTGAACATCCACAGCAACGTCAGCCGCGACGGCCTGCATTTTATGAACGTGCCCCCGGGCATCGTTCAGATCAATAACGGCATCGCAGGCGGGGAAAACATCCAGTCGTACACCAAGTCCATCTCCGGCAACTATGAGCTGTTCCTCACGGAGTCCCAGTCCTTCGGTTCTTACGGCCAGATCCGCCCCAGCGAGACGGAAGTGCTGCCGATGCTGACCGCGGATCAGGGTCAGAACACCAGGACGATGTCCGTGCCCATGATCGAGACGGACGTGGTGTCCGAACTCGAAGTGGTTCTCAAGCCGGTCGCGATGGTCGACGATGCGGAAGCCAGAAAGAAAGCCGAAGAGGCCGCGCGCCTTCAGGCCGCTGCTCAGGCTGAAGCCGCGCGTCTTGCGGCCGCCCGGATCGAGGCGGAACGTTTGGAAGCCGCGCGTCAGGCCGCCGCTCAAGCGGAAGCCGCCAGAATTGCCGCAGCCCAAGCCGAAGCCGCCCGTATGGCCGCTGCTCAGGCCGAAGCCGCGCGACTGGAAGCCCTCCGTCTCGAAGCCGCGCGCCTCGCCGCTCAGCAGGTGCCGGTCCAGCCGGTCGCGCCGGCTCCCGGAACCGCTGTCCCGACAACTCCGAACCTCCAACAGCCGGTGCAGCAGCCCCAAGGCGGCTTCACGAACCTGCCCTTCCGGAACGCGTTCCAAAACATGTTCCGTCCGGGCGGATTGCGACAGGTCCAGGTTGAAGAAACCCCGGCCCCCGCGGGAGCTTCGGATAACACGGCTGCCGGCGACGGATCCGCATCCAGCAACCAGTAATTCTCAGATCAAGTCTGATATCAAACTCCCCGGTTTAAAACACCGGGGAGTTTTTTATTTGGGATAAGCGCGGTCAGTGTTAAGACCCGCTTCTGCGGCGGGTCGGGACGCGGGATCCGGTCAGGGGAAGGGTCAGTACTTGAGGTTCCAGTCGGAGAGGGAGTATCGGGTGCGGACGAGCTCGTCGACCGCTTCGCCTGGAACACGGGAGAGCGGCCGGTCAGCCGCCCAGGCGCCGCGAAGAAGAGTTTTAAGATGGTCAGGCCCGGCCGTGATCCGGGTCAAAAAATCCCCGTGCACACGCCCGCACCGATAATCAGGCGCATCCTGTGGTTTGGGGTGGGCGAGATATTTTTCGATCGTTCCCAGCGCAAAGCCGTGGAGCAGGGTGCCGTGGAAAAGGATATGGGAACGTTTGCGCCGCTGAGCGGTGCCGGAAACCTTGCGGCCGTTCAAAGCCAGGTCCGATATGCCGCGCTTTTCTACTCCCGGGACCGCCGGCTGGAGCGCCGCCGCGATCCGGCCGAGGACCCAAGAGTTGGTGCCCTGGATGGTCCGGAGCTCCGGGTCTTGATCCAGCCTTAATACGAGCGCAAAATTCAGGCACCCCGGCCCCTGGAGCACGGTCCCGCCGCCCGACGGCCGCCGCAAGACCGGCACCCCATCCCGTTCACAAGCGGCGAGGTCCAGGTCCTCCGATGCCTTTCGCGAGAATCCCAGAACGGCGAAGGTCAGGGGCGACTCCCAAAACCGCAGGGCCTGACCTCCGGTACCGTTCTCGGCGTCTTCCAATAGAGCTTCGTCCAGGGCCAGATTCTCGGCCGGCGAGGGGAGGGTGAGGTCCAAAAAGTCCATGAGGGCTAGTATATCAGCCTTCCTCAAACCCCCACTCCTTTTGAAGCCTTCTCAGGGCCGTATTTAGTTGATAGAACCCCCCAAATCATGTAAATTGGGGCGCTTGAAAAGTATTTTTTAACCCAAAGAACCCTATTTCAAGATGAGCCCCACACCCGGATCCAAAGACCAGCCTGCGGTATCTGTCGCAGCCAAAGCGGCGCCTTCCGGCGCCTCTAACACCCCCCTTTCGCCTGAGAACATCCAAGCCCTCAAACTGATCGAAACGCTCGAGCTCGTTCTCAAGGACCAGCCCGACGAGCGCGCCTCCGAAATGGTGGCTTCGCTGACCAAGCGGCTTCGGGAGCAGGGGTTGGACGTACCCCAACAGGTGACGACGCCCTATGTGAACACCGTGCCCGCCGACCAGGAGCCCGCCTATCCCGGCGACCGCGAGATCGAGCGCCGGATCAAGAGCTACCTCCGCTGGAACGCGATGGCGATGGTCGTCAACGCCAACCGCGTGAACAACGGTCTCGGCGGCCATATCTCCACGATCGCGTCGTCCGCGACGATCATCGACGTGGCGTACAACCACTTTTTCCGCGGATATGACACCGACCGGCCCGCCGACCAGGTCTACTTCCAGGGTCACGCGTCTCCGGGCCCTTACGCGCGCGCCTTCATCGAAGGCCGGCTCGAAGCGAATCATCTCCAGAATTTCCGGATGGAGCTTGCTGAAGGCGGCGGTCTCTCTTCCTATCCGCATCCGTACCTCATGCCCAAGTTCTGGCAGTTCCCGGCCGTCTCGATGGGTCTGGCGCCGATCACGTCGATCTACCAGGCGCGCTTCAACCGTTATCTGAAGGCGCGCGGCTTCGTCAATTGGAAGCTCGAGGAAGAACCGCACGTGTACTGCTTCGTCGGCGACGGCGAAGTGGACGAGGTCGAAACGCTCGGCGCGCTCTCGATCGCCGCGCGTGAAGGGCTCGACAACTTGACGTTCATCGTCAACTGCAACCTGCAGCGCCTCGACGGCCCCGTGCGCGGAAACGGCAAGGTCATCCAGGAGCTCGAAGGTATTTTCCGGGGCAACGGCTGGAACGTGGTGAAGCTCATCTGGGGCTCCGAGTGGGACGAGCTCCTCAAGGCCGACAAGACCGGCCTCCTCATCAAACGCATGGGCGAGGTCTGTGACGGCGAGTATCAGAAGTACATCGTCGAGCCGGGCAGCTACATCCGCAAGGAATTCTTCGGCAAATACCCCGAGCTCCTCAAGCTCGTGAACCACCTCACCGACGAGCAGCTCAAGAAGCTCAAGCGCGGCGGCCACGACCCCCAGAAGGTCTATGCGGCCTTCGACGCGGCGCTCAAGCACAAGGGTCAGCCCACCGTCATCCTCGCGAAGACGGTGAAGGGGTACGGTCTCGGCGAAGCCGGCGAAGGAAAAAATATCTCGCATCAGCAGAAAAAAATGAACGAAAAGGAACTCCGCGAGTTCCGCGCGCGTTTCCAGGTGCCGATCTCCGATGAGGACGTCGTGAACACGCCGTTCTACCGTCCCGCGCCGGACAGCCCTGAGGCCGAATACCTGCGCGGCGTGCGCAAGCGTCTCGGTTCGATGCTGCCGGACCGCCGCAACACTTCCAAGCCGCTGGACGTCCCGGGCAACGACTTCTACGAAGAGTTCACCAAGGGTTCCGCCGAGAGCGAAGTCTCCACGACGATGGCGTTCGTCCGCATCCTTTCGAAAATGATCCGCGACAAGTCCGTCGGCCGCAATGTCGTGCCCATCATCCCTGATGAGGCGCGCACGTTCGGCATGGAAACACTTTTCCGCTCCGTCGGTATTTATCAGCCGCTGGGTCAGCGTTACGAGCCGGTCGACAAGGAATCCCTGATCTATTACCGCGAAGAAAAAGACGGTCAGGTCCTCGAAGAAGGCATCAACGAGGCCGGTTCCATGGCGTCGTTCATCGCCGCGGGCACCTCCTATTCGACCCACGCGGTCCAGATGATCCCGTTCTTCATCTATTATTCGATGTTCGGCTTCCAGCGCGTGGGCGACCTGCTTTGGCAGGCGGCCGACACCCGGACCAAGGGCTTCGTCCTCGGCGCGACCGCGGGCCGCACGACGCTCAACGGCGAGGGTCTCCAGCACCAGGACGGCCACAGCCATCTGATCGCCAGCACCATCCCGACCATCCGCGCCTACGACCCCGCGTTCGCGTTCGAGATCGCCGCGATCATCAAAGACGGCATGCAGAAGATGTACGCCGAAGGCGAAGAGATCTATTACTACATCACGCTGCACAACGAGAACTACCTGATGCCCGCGATGCCCGCCGGCGCGGAAGAGGGGATCATCAAGGGTCTCTACAAGTTCAAGCCGGGCGCGGCCGGCAAGAAGCTCAAGGCCCACATCTTCGGTTCCGGCGCGATCATCCAGCAGGCCTTGAAGGCCCAGGAGATCCTGGCCGATAAATATGGCGTCTCCGCCGATGTGTGGAGCGCGACCAGCTACCGCCGCCTGCGCCATGAGGCCCTGAACGCCGACCGCTGGAACATGCTGCACCCGAATGAGAAGCCGCGGACCTCTTATTTGCAGGACACGCTCGCCAAGGAAGAGGGCGTTTTTGTGGCCGTCTCCGACAACATGAAGATCGTCGCCGACCAGATCGCGCAGTGGGTCCCCGGCGGTCTTACGACGCTCGGCACCGACGGCTTCGGCCGCAGCGAAACGCGCGCGAACCTGCGCCGTTTCTTCGAAGTGGACGCCGAGTCCACCGTGATCGCGACGCTTTATGCGCTTTCGAAAAAAGGCCTCGTTGACAAGAAGCTCGTGGCGCAGGCGATCAAGGACCTCGGCGTCGATCCCGAAAAAGTTTTTCCCTTTTATCAGTAAAGAGGAGCCCTCATGGACATCCGCATCCCCCAGCTTTCTGAAGGCGTGAACGCCGGCACCGTTGTTTCGATCCTCGTGAAGGTCGGTGACCGCGTCGAACGCGACCAGACCGTCATCGAGCTCGAGACCGACAAGGCCGTCGCGCCGATCCCGACGTCCGAAGCCGGGGTCGTCTCCAAGATCAACGTGAAAGAAGGGGATAAGGTCGCTGTCGGCCACCTGATCCTTTCGCTTGAAGGCTCCGGCGCGGGCTCATCAGCTCCCGCCGCCGCGCCCGCCGCCGCCCCGCCCGCCGCGCCCGCTTATGCGGCGCCTTCGACCGCTCGCGTGGCCGCCCCCGCCGCCCCTGCAGCCGGCGCTTATCAGTATTCCTCTCCTTCGGGCTTTCCGCCCGCCGCGTCGCCGACGATCCGCCGCATGGCGATGGACCTCGGCATCGACCTGACCCGCGTCCAAGGCTCCGAGGCCGGCGGCCGCATCTCGATGGGTGACCTGCGCGCCTACGTGCAGCACCTTCAGTCGCTTCTCAATGGCCCGGCGGCGCACGCGCCGGCGGTTCACGCCGCTCCGGCCGCCACGCCCGCGGCCGCTCCCAAGGTCTCGATCGATTTCGCCAAGTGGGGCGCTGTTGAGAAAAAAGCGCTCACCTCTCTCCGAAAGACGATCGGCCACCGGATGCAGGAATCCTGGCAGACCATTCCGCACGTCACACAGTTCGACGAAGCGGACATCACCGACCTCCTGGCCCTGCGCAAGAAGCTCGCGCCCAAGGTCGAAAAAAAGGGCGGCAAGCTCACCGTCACCATCCTGCTCCTCAAGGCCGTCGTGAAGGCGCTCCAGAAGCATCCGATCTTCAACTCGAGCCTCGACGAAGCGACCGAAGAGCTCGTTTATAAGAAGTATTTCAACCTCGGCGTCGCGGTCGACTCCGAAGCGGGGCTCATCGTCCCGGTCCTCAAGGACGCGGACAAGAAGGGCATCGCTGATCTCTCCAAGGAGCTCGGGGACCTCGCCGAAAAGACCCGTTCCCGCAAGATCGCGCCGGATGACTTGAAGGGCGGATCGTTCACCATCTCGAACCTCGGCGGCATCGGCGGGACGTTCTTCACGCCGATCATCAACCGTCCCGAGGTCGCGATCCTCGCGCTCGGCAAGGGTGTTCTCAAGCCGGTCGTTAAGGACGAGAAGATCGTTGCCCGCACGATGCTCCCGATCGGCGTCTCGTACGACCACCGCGTGATCGACGGCGCCGACGGCGCCCGTTTCATCCGCACGCTCGTTGAGTCGATCGAAGGCCTCACCGAAAAAGAATTAGGGGCATAAGCATGGAAGCCAAGCAGACGGAAGTCCTGGTCCTCGGCGCCGGTCCCGGCGGTTACGCCGCTGCGTTCTTCGCGGCCGACCAAGGCAAGAAGGTCACGCTCGTCGAGATGGACGAGCGGCTGGGCGGCGTGTGCTTGAACCGCGGCTGCATCCCGTCCAAGGCGCTCCTGCACGTCGCCAAGCTCGTTGACGAGACCCGCGAATCCGGCGCGATCCGCGGCGTCACGTTCGCCGAACCCAAGATCGACCTTGCCAAGCTCCGCGAGTGGAAGATGTCCGTGATCACCAAACTCTCCGGCGGCATCACCCAGCTCGCCAAGTCCCGCGGCGTCGAGGTCGTGCACGGCCGCGGCTACTTCGAGGATTCTCAGACCCTGCGTGTCGAAACGCCCAAGGGCCAGCAGTTCATCAAATTCCAAAAGGCCATCCTAGCCGTCGGCTCCAAGCCCGCTCTTCCGGCCGCGTTCGACCTCGGCAACAAGCGCATCATGGATTCCACCGGCGCGCTCGAGCTCGAAGAGCTCCCGAAGAAGCTGCTCGTCGTCGGCGGCGGTTACATCGGCATGGAGCTTGGCACCGTGTACGCCAATCTCGGCTCCGAAGTGACGATGGTCGAAGCGATGTCCGCCATCCTCGCCGGTGCCGACCCTGACCTAGTCCGTCCGGTCGCCAAGTACGCCGAGAAGCACTTCAAGGAAGTCCGCGTCTCCGCCAAGGTGCTCAGCATGGCCACCGCCGGCAAACAGATCAAGGTCGTCATGGAATTCGGCGGTAAGAAGATCGAAGAGCTTTATGACCGCGTGCTAGTCTCCGTCGGCCGCACCCCCAACTGCTATGACCTGGGACTCAAGAACACCAAGGTCCAGCGCGACGCCAAGGGCTTCGTCATCGTGAACGACCGTATGGAAACGACCGACCCTAATTTTCTCGCCATCGGCGACGTGGTCGGCGGCATCATGCTCGCGCACAAGGCCTCCAAGGAAGCGCGCATCGCGGTCGAGGCGATGCTCGGCCACACCGTGACCTCCAAGGACCTTCTCATCCCGGCCGTCGTTTTCACGGACCCGGAAGTCGCTTGGGTCGGTCTCACCGAGACCGAGGCCAAGGCCAAGAACATCCCCGTCGAAGTCGTCCGTTTCCCGTGGTCGGCTTCCGGCCGCGCGATCTCATTTGACCGCACCGACGGCATGACCAAGCTCATCATTGAGCCCGAGACCGAGCGCATCCTGGGTGTCGGCATCGTCGGCGCCGGTGCGGGCGAGCTCATCAGCGAAGGTGCACACGCCGTCGTTATGGGATCGACCGCCCGCGATCTCGCCGAGACCGTGCACCCGCACCCGACGCTTTCTGAGACGCTCATGGAAGCGGCCGAGGCCTTCTACGGCCACTGCACCCACATGGCCCCGTCCCGCAAGAGGGCGACAGTCTAATCTTTTTTGCGCCTATTTTTTCGGGTTTTTCCGGCGATCCTTCGAATTTATCCATAGATATGACCATCCACTAAGCGCCGTTCATTGCGCTGACACGGACCCACACAGACGCGGAGCCGTGTTATCGACCATCTGATCGCAGAAAGAAATGTCGAGGACCTGAAAAGTTTTGGGGCGGTCAAGCTCCACAATCTGAGGATCCATTACGCGATCAGCGCTTTGGAAGGGTGCCGGAATTTTTTGGAGATCGGCAGCGGCGAGGGGTTCTGCACCCGCAGCATCGTGCATTGGAGCGGCGGGACGATCGACCGGGCGGAGGGATTCGATCTTGACGCCGCCAAGGTCAAAAAGGCAGGAAAGCTCTGGACCAAAGAAGGCACGATCCGCTACCGCGTGGCCGATGCGCAGCGGACATTCCCGTATGGCGACGGGGCTTTTGACGCGATCATCATCCTGGACGTGCTTGAACATGTCATCGACCCCGGATTCGTCATCAGGGAGTCGAAAAGGATCGTTCGAAAGGGCGGGATGATCTTTGTCGTGGTGCCGTGTGAAGGGGAAAAGGGCACTTTACACGCGAGGCTGAGGCGCGACGGATGGGACGCCAGCCTGAAGTATGGAGGGCACATACAGGCTTTTAAAAAATCCGAGATCATCAGCCTCATCAAAGCCGAGGGCTTGGCCATCGGCCGGATCCAATATTCGGCCCACTGGTTCGGTCAGATCACCGACTACGTTGGTTTTGAGATCAAAAAGTACACCGAAATGGACCGCCAAAGCAAATTGGACCCACTGAGAAAACTGAAGTTATTCCTGATGAAAAAATGCATGAAAACGTGGATGCAAAAGTTATCCTATTTTGAGTCAAGGCTGCTGTCCGCGTGTTCTTCATCCGCCATGGACATGAATATCCGATGCTCCGAAAGTTGATGCGGTCTTAAAATGCCGGTCCTTCAGCCAAATCCCGCCAATATCACCCGAGCCGCCGAGATCCTGGAAGACGGCGGGATCGGGGCTTTTCCGACCGAGACCGTTTATGGTCTGGGCGCGGACGTGTTCAATGTCCGAGCGGTGGCCAAGGTGTTCCAGGTCAAGGCCCGGCCCGTCTTCGATCCGCTGATCGTTCATGTTGAGTCCGAGCGAAAGGTCGACGAGGTCGCCAAGAACGTCCCGCGCGAGGCGAGGGAGCTCATGAAGCGGTTCTGGCCAGGACCTCTCACGCTCGTGCTCCCCAAAAAAACAGAAGTCCCCGACCTCGTGACCTCGGGCCTCGATACGGTCGCCGTGCGGGTCCCGTCCCACCCCGCGGCGCAGAAACTCATCCACGCCCTTAAGTCACCGATCGCGGCGCCGAGCGCGAACCGCTTCGGCCGCACGAGCACCACGGACGCGGCGGCCGTGCATGAGGAGTTCGGGGACGAGATCGACTTTGTTCTGGACGGCGGCGCCTGCAGCGTCGGCGTCGAATCGACGATCGTGAAGGTTGATCCCAAAACGGGCCAAGTCGTTGTGCTTCGCCCGGGCGGCATCTCGCTGGATGACCTCCAGGCGGCGCTGCCCAAGTCCCGAGTCGTCTACGCGCGCGCCAAAGCGGCGATCGAGGCGCCCGGCCAGATGGACGAACATTACGCGACCCAGACACCGCTCATCTATCTCAAGACGCCCTTCACCGATATCCACGCCGAGATCGAAAAACTCTGCGCCGAATTCCGCCGCAAGAAGGGCTCCATCCCGCGCATGGGGTTCCTGGGCTGGAGCAAGGTGGGGGACAATAAACTTTTTCCCGTATCGCGTGTGCTCACGCCGGCGGGCAAGCCGGTGGAGGCGGCCGCCAGGCTTTTTGCCTCGATGCGCGACCTCGACCGGCAGAAGCTCAAGTTCATCGTCGCCGAAGCGGTCGAGCCCAAGGGTCTCGGTCTGGCGATCGACGACCGTCTGACCCGCGCCGCTTCGGGCCGCGATCTCACGGCGGTTTTAAAACGCCTTTTGAAGTAGAATAGGCCCCGACTTTCCGGGCCTTGAACGGCCCTTCAACCGACCCGCAGATAAACGGAGCGACAACGATGACGACCACCACCGTTCAGTCCACGAATCTCCCGCTTCCCCTGATCGCGCGCGGCAAGGTCCGCGACATTTACGCCGTCGGCACGGACAAGCTCCTGCTCGTGACCACCGACCGCCTGAGCGCGTTCGACGTGATCCTGCCGAACCCGATCCCCGACAAGGGCCGGGTGCTCAACCAGATCTCTCTTTTCTGGTTCGAAAAATTTAAGAACATCGTCCCGAACCACGTCATCACCGCCGACGTCGCGAAGATGGGTCTCGACCCGGCGCTCGTCCGCGAGCACGGCGCGTTCCTTGAAGGCCGGTCGCTGCTCGCCAAGCGCGCCAAGCCCCTGCCGGTCGAGTGCGTGATCCGCGGATACATCACCGGCTCCGGTTGGAAGGACTACCTGAAGACCGGCGCCGTCTGCGGTCACACGCTGCCCGCCGGCCTCAAGCAGTGCCAGCAATTGCCCGAGCCCTTGTTCACGCCGGCCACGAAGGCCGAGACGGGCCATGATGAGAACATCTCGACGCAGGAAGTCGAGAAGCTCGTCGGCGCGCCGCTCACGAAGAGGCTTGTTGAGATCTCCAAGCGCATCTACCTGGAAGGCGCCAAGCACGCCCAGACCAAAGGGATCATCATCGCCGACACGAAGTTCGAGTTCGGCATGCTCGGCGACGAGCTCATCATCATCGATGAGGTCCTGACCCCCGACAGCTCGCGCTTCTGGCCCGCGGACAAGTACGCGACCGGCCGCGACCAGGAGAGCTTCGACAAGCAGATCGTCCGCAACTGGCTCGAAACGACCAGCTGGGACAAGAACCCTCCCGCGCCGAACCTCCCTTCGGACGTGGTGGAAAAAACTTCCAAAGCCTATCGGGACGCTTACGAGCTTTTGACGGGAAAAAAGCTTTAATCGGACCGACCGGACCGGCTCCTGCGGAGCGGTCCGCCAGGGCGTACGCCGCCTTCGCGGGACCGCTCGCCGCAAAGCGTTGCGGCTCGCTTCGCATCTCTGCCGCATGATCTAAAGGTCAAGCCGCAGAGATGAAATCCCGCGAAGGCGGCGTACGCCCTGGCGGGCGCTCGGCCGAGGACCCAGTCCTAAACCTTTTCAATGTCCATACGTCTAAAGAACGAGATGAAGAAAATACGCTGGGCGCTTATAATCTGGGTTATTGCTCTATTAACACTTCCGGCTTCCCGCGTGATTGCGGAAGAGGGAGGTGGGGTGGCGGAGGCTTCGGCGGGGGTTTCAGAGGCCGATCGGCGGTCGGCTTATATGGAGCGCCGCAGGGAGCTGATGGAGCTCAAGGAGAAGGACCCGGAGGCGTTCCACAAGCGGATCGTTGAGTTGCGCAACAGCGCGCAGAAACGGCTGGACGGTCTCAAGGAGACCGATCCGGAGGCCTATGAACGGGTCATGCAGCGCCGGGAAAAGCGGATCGAGCCGCGCTTCGAACGCCTCCGTCAAGAGGACCCCGAAGCCTATCAGAAGATGATGGAGCACCGCCAGGGCTTACGCGAAAAGCGCGTCGAATGGTTCCGCAAAAATGATCCTGAAAAGTTCGAGCGGATCCGTGTGCGCCGCGAGTCTTGGGCCGCCCAACGCGGAGGCGAGGGGACGCCCGACGGCACGGCGCGGTTCGAGCGCCGTCAGTTCGAGCACACCCGGTTCGAAGCAGGTTCCAGACCCGAACGGTCCGGCCGAAACCCGTATGAGGTGCGCCAAGAAGCGGGGGTCGGATCCGCCGGTGATCACGGGAATGCGCCCGACCGTCCCCGCCCGCCGGCGAGACGTCCGGGGCAGAGACGCGAGAACGGAAGGTAGTTTGGCCGACCCGACGCGGCTGACAGACGAAGCGCTCGCCGCGCGCGCGAAGTCAGGGGACACGGCCGCCTTCGGCGAGCTGGTCGAACGCCATCAGGAGAAGGCGATCGGCGTGGCGTACACGATCACGCGCAATTTCGCCGACGCGCGCGATGTCGCGCAGGACGCCTTCATCAAGGCGTATCAGGCGCTCGACCGGTTCGAGAACCGGTCCAAGTTCACGACGTGGCTTTACCGGATCGTCACGAACCAGGCACTGGACTTCGTGAGGAAACGCCGCGAACTGCCGCAGGAGGACATGAGCATCTTCGAATCGATTGAGGACGGGACCGCGTCGATCGAGGAGACGCTCAAGGACGAGGAGCTCAAGGCTGCGCTCACCGCGTGCGTGAGCCGCCTGCCGGAAAATCAGCGCAAGGCCGTCACGCTCCGATACTTCGCGGGCCTTTCGGTCGAAGAGACGGCGAAAGCGATGGAGATCGCGTCCGGAACGGTGAAGGCGACGTGTTTTCAGGCGATCGGGAACCTTAAAAAATTCTTCAGCGAGAGGGAGGGCTTGGGCCATGCGGTCTGACAACGAATTCAGCGATGAAAAAATTGAAAAAATGCTCGAGGAAGCCCGTATGAAAACGGTCCCGCCGCAAGTGCTCAAAGGCTTCAAGGACGACGTGATGCGCCGGATTGAAGCACAGGCGCAGGCGCCGCGCAAGACAGTCCCCAAGTCCGGCGGCTGGTTCGCAGGAGGTTTCCGTCTGCCACGGGTCCAGATGACCGTCGGGGCCGGCGCGTTGGCCTCTCTCATTCTGGTCTCGATCGTCGCGTTGACGGTCGACCACTCCGCGCCTACGGTGGTCGCCCCCGCTTCCAAAGAAGCGCGTGCCGTGGTCGCGGTGCCGGGCATCTCCGACGGAGCCTTTCAGGTCGCGTCGGTCCCCGCCGCTATGACCGCGTCTTCTCAAGCGGTTTCTGCCGCGGCCGCGGCGTCCGTCCGGACTTCTGATATGATGAAAGCGGCGTCCCAACCCCGGACGATGTCCCAGGTCAACGCCCCGACGCCTGAGCGCAAAACGGCGCTGACGGTCGAAGAGGAGTTGAGGCTGATCGAGGAGTTCGACGACCAACGGTTTTTTATCCGCCAGGACATCACCGAAGATGAACTGGCCTCCGCTTAACGATAAGGAGTGAGCATGCAAGAAGGTATCCTGAACGAGCCGGTCCGCGAGAGCGCCGAAAAACTGCTCGAGAACTTCGGCGACCAGATGAGGATGCCGTTCGCGCACCTGATGTTCATCGCCGTGTCGGAAGAAGGCGAGTTCCGCACCGCCAACTACTCCAAGTCCGGATTCCCCGGCCTGACGGTAGAAGCCATCCGCATGGTCGCCAAGCACCTCAACGACTGGGCCGACATGTACGGCTCGGACGAATAGACCTTTTTCCTCAAATAAAGACCTGAAGTGACGATCCCCGCGCCGTATCTGATGCTCGCCCCGATGGAGGGCGTGACGGATGTGGTGATCCGGGACCTGATCACGTCGCTCGGTGGGGTGGACCTGTGTGTGTCGGAGTTCATGCGGGTTTCGATCCACCCGATCCCCGAGCGCGTCATGCGCAAGTACATCCCCGAAGCGGCGCAAGGCTGGCGCACGCCGTCCGGCACCCCGATCCTTCCTCAGCTGCTCGGCAGTCATCCCGGCCGCATGGCCACCACCGCCCAGACCCTCGAAAGAATGGGCGCGGCCGGCATCGACCTCAACTTTGGTTGTCCGGCCAAGACCGTGAACCGCAACGAAGGCGGCGCGGCGCTGCTCAAGAAGCCTGAGGTCATGTGCGAGGTGATCCAGGCGGTGCAGGCGGCGGTCCGCGTGCCCGTCTCCGTCAAGATGCGCCTCGGCTGGGAGGACCCCGACGACGTGTACGCGATCGCCGCGCGGGTGGACGCGCTCGCGCCGCGCTGGATCGCGGTGCACGCGCGGACAAAGGCTGAGATGTACCGCCCGCCCGCGCACTGGAACCGGCTCGCCCTGCTCAAAAAGTCGCTCAAGACCCCGCTCATCGCCAACGGCGACATCTTCACACCCGCGGATTTTGAAAAATGCCGGGAGGTGACCGGCTGCGATCACTTCATGGTCGGCCGCGCGATCCTGCGCGACCCCTGGATCTTCCGCCGCATCCGGGGCGAGGGGACCGGAGACGTGCTGTCCGTGCTGCGCCGCTTCGTCGAGCTGTGCGCGAAGCATTATCCCGGCAACGAGGTCACGGTCGGCCGGTTCAAGCAGTTCATCAAGAACGTCGCTCTTGGTGACCCGCGTCTGGCGCCGCTTTTTGAGGCTGTTAAGCCGCTGGAAAGTCCCGCCCAGCTCGATGCTTTTTTCCGCGATCACGCCGAACCGCTTCTTCAGCAGAGTTAGCCGATATAAAAAGTCCTATCCAGGTCATTGATTTGACCCGGTTTCGCAGGCATACTCCACGCTTCTTCCGTCCGGCGTCCAAGGCGTTCACTGCCCGGCAGGCTGATTCGATTGAGAAGAACCGTCGGGTCTGCTAGAATACGCCTTTACGATCCACCCAAATGAAGGAATTTTTATGGGAAATATCAAATACGGTACGAAGTTCAAGGCCCGTCCTCTCAAGTCGCCCGGTCTGCGCCGTCAGCGCATGAAGGCGCAGATGCAGCGTCTCGTGAAGGCCGGCTGGTCCAAGGAAAAAGTAGCCAAGCTCGACGCGATGGCGCTGCGCGAGGCTCTTAAGACCCTCTAGAACGATGCTCGATAAGACCTGCGACGTTTGCGGCACCAAGGAAAAAGTCGACATAGAGACCGTGACCAACGTCACCCCTCTGAGGGATGAAATGTACCCGGTCCTGCTCTGTCAGGTGCACAAAAAGATGCTCGCCAAGGGCGAACTCGACATCCGCCAGAACGACAAGGGCGACCTTGTCTTCGTGAACAAAAAGAAGTCCTGACCTTGTCAGAATTCAACAAGAACCAAACCCTTCTCTGGATCGTCCTCCTCCTCCGCGTGAACATGGCCGTCGTCTTCGGCGTCGCGTCCATCAACAAGTTCGCCGGCGGTATGGACGAGATGGTGAATGTGTTCCAACAGGTGTTCGCCGGCTCGTGGCTTCCGCTCCCGGTAGTCGATTTTGCCGCGTCCA
>CAZHID010000006.1:27442-29327 GCA_964532445.1 uncultured Planctomycetia bacterium
CGCCTGGATCGTAAGCGCGATCCAGATGATCGCGCTGATCTTCGGGATCAGCGTGGCCCGCAAGTATTCCGTCGCCGCCGACAACACGGTCTATCTGCTCACGATCATCGCAGGTCTGTATTTTACGGACCTCAAAGAGCGTACGTACGCCGCCAGCCAAGCGGCAATATCCGCCGGCCCCTCGGCGCAGCAGTAACCCCCAACAAACCAAGCAAGAAAAGAAGTAAAAGAACATGACATTCGAAGAATTCAATTTCCACCCTGACATCATGAAGGGCGTCCGTGACATGCGTTACGAGAACCCGACCCCCATTCAGGAACAGTCCATCCCTCCCGCCATGGAAGGCAAGGACGTGATCGCGAACGCGCAGACCGGCAGCGGTAAGACGGCCGCGTTCATCCTGCCGCTCATGCACCGCATCGCCGACATGCCCGCCGGCAAAACGCGCGTGCTCGTGCTCGCGCCGACGCGCGAACTGGCCTGCCAGATCGACGAACAGGCGCTCGGCTTCGGCTACCACACCCACATCCGCTCGGCCTGCGTGTACGGCGGCGTGCGCATGGAAGCCCAGGAACAGGCGCTCAAGGACGGCACCGCGATCATCGTCGCGACCCCCGGCCGCCTGCTCGACCACCACAAGTACGGCAGTTGGCGCTTCGACGAACTGACCGCCATCGTTCTCGACGAGGCGGACCGGATGCTCGACATGGGATTCTGGCCGGACATTCAGCAGATCATGTCCAAGCTTCCCGCCAAGCGGCAGATGCTGCTGTTCTCGGCGACGATGCCTCAGCCGATCGTGGAACTGGCCAAGACCTTCATGGTCGACCCCGTCCACATCAAGATCGCCATCGCCAAGCCGCCTTCGACGATCAACCAGGTGTTCTACCCGGTCGACGGAGGGGACAAGCTCAAGCTCCTCATGGAGCTCATGAAGCAGAAGGACATGAAGTCCGCGATCATCTTCTGCTCGACCAAGATCGGCGCGGACCGGTTGTACCGCGCGCTGCACGAGCGTCAGCTCCCGGTCGGCGTGATCCACGGCGACCGCGAACAGGCTGACCGCGACAAGGTCCTGCTCGACTTCCGTTCAGGCAAGGTCAAGCTGCTGGTCGCGACCGACGTTGCGTCCCGCGGCATCGATGTCGACGGCGTCACCCACGTCATCAACTTCGACATGCCCCCCGATCCTGACAGCTACGTTCACCGCATCGGCCGCACCGCGCGCGCCGGCGAGTCGGGTGAAGCGTTGAGCTTCATCACGCACGAGGACGCTGAACGCGTCCACACGATCGAGACGCTGCTGGAAAAGCAGGTCCCGCGAGTCATCGTCCCCGGCTTCGAAGTCGCCGCGCGTCCCGCGCGTCACGATTCCGGCCGCGGCGGACGTCCCCAGGGCGGCGGTCATTCCCGTCCCCAAGGCGGCGGCTCAGGCCGTCCCGGTCAAGGCGGCGGTCAGGGCCGTTCAGGCCAAGGCAGCGGCCCTTCCCGTTACTCCGAAGGTCCTCGTCAGCAGGGTCCGTCCGGCGCGCCGGCACACGACCCCGCTTCGGCGTCTTCACAAGATCCTTCGAGCGGCCCGTCCCAGGGACAGGGCCCCTCGCACCGTCCTTCAGGTCCGCGTCATCCGCGCGAACCTCGCGAGTCCCACGATCTCCGTGAACCCCGCCCGCTCGACTCCTTGGGAGGCGCGCCCGGTTCTGACAATGTGATGAATCTGGGAGCCGGTCCCACCCGCTTCAACGGCGGCGGATCTTCGCGCCGTCCTTCCGGCCCGCGCGGAGACCACCGCGGCGGACCCCGCGGCGAGCATCGCGGACCCCGCGGCGAAAACCGCGGCGGACCGAGCGGCCCGCGCGGCGAACACCGCGGCGGCCCGAGAGG
>CAZHID010000007.1:0-13856 GCA_964532445.1 uncultured Planctomycetia bacterium
AACCAGTGCGAATATCTGTGTGAAGTATGCAGTATGGGTGGGGACATTTCAAGGGTCATATAAAACTTTTTTCTAAACTGTTTTTATCAATTAGTATTTTTTTATACTTCTTACATACTTTCCGCTTCCAGTGTTATCTCGCCGTCTTAACCTGCTCCCTCTCAGCCGCCCAAACCTGGTCGTCCTAGCCGCCAAAAAGCAAAAGGGCTGGCGTTTGATCGCCAGCCCTTCTGAGGTCGGAAACAGTTGTAGTATTAAAGAAGTTCGAGTGAGAAGACCGCCTGAGAGCTGTAGGCACCCCCCGCCTGGTCGTATGGGATGTACTCGTAGGCACCGGCGTTCGGGTCGTTGGTGATGGCGTAGGTGGACACGATCGACGTGGATTTGCCCTGAGGGTCGCTGCTGTAAAGCTGAAGGTTGTTCTGAACGAAGCTCTGCCGCCCCGTGATCGATGAGCCGGCGGGCTGAGACTGGCCATTCGCGTCGATGGACCAGGGGGTCACGATGCAGGCACCCGCCGGGAGGCTGACGGTCCCATTCGAAGGCGCGGTCGACGATTGAGTCACCCGGTAAGGGCGGCTGGAAGCGTTCGGATAAAGGATGATCTTGAAGTAAGTGGCAGCGCGCATGGGCCCGTAAAGAACGTCTGAGCTCAGTTCTCCGAAGTTGAGGCTCGAGCCGCCGGTCAACTGTTCTTCCGGCATCTTGATGACGCTGACGCCGAGCTGGAGCACCGCGTCCACCGATGTGGCCACCTGCACGGTCTGCGTCTCGGCGGCGCGGGCGGGAGCCGAGAGGAGCATCATCGCCGCGGCCAGCGCGAGAAGTTTTTTAGGAGTGTGGATCACGTTCAGCCTTTCCATCGGTTCGATCGTTTCGTTCTGTCGCTGAGGTCCGGTCTCGCTTTTTTTGGGTCGGGTACGCTTCTTTTAGTGAGCCCCCCGGGATCTCTCCCGGGGGGCTGGACACTTGCCTCAGGCCGACCATTCGGCCCTCGGCGTTAGATCGGTTTAGCTCAGCGCGATCGTGTAGACCAAGGACGAGGTGTAGCTGCCCGCGGCCTGCTCAAGCAGGATGGGCTGCCAACCGGTGAACGGGGCCGTGGCACCGCCGCCGGAGATACCATAGACCACCTGGACCGTCGCACCTTGACCGCTGGCGTTGGAGGTGTAGATGGTCGAGTTGGACATGATCGCGTTCTGGCTGGCGGCCGGGAACGTGTCACCCGTGATGTCAGCGGCTCCGGCCTTGGCCGAGACCACCGTGCAGACCATCGCGGACGGCAGGGTCGTCGAACCGTTGGAGAGCGCGGGCATGTTGGCCTTGATCGTATAGGGACGGCTGGACGTGTTCGTGGACAGATAGACCGTGTACGCATCGGCACCGTGCATGACGTTGTTCACGTTATCACGGACCAGCTGACCGAAGGACATGTTGGTCCCAAGGTTGGAACCGGTCGGGTTGCCGTTCACATCAAGCTTGAACACCGCCATGGACATATCAAGGATGGTGTCAACACTGGCCGAGACGTTCACGGTCTGGGTCGTAGCCGCGAAGGACGGGACTGAGATCGCGAGGGCCGCCGCAAGGACTGTAAGGAGCTTCTTCATAACTACCTCCGTTTATTATTTTTAACCTGGTTTTTTCAACCGCTGAATTTGCGTATAAAAAAACCGGGTTGCCTAACCTGTTGATCGGTCTTGGCAACCCGGCTGACCTTAAGCACCTTAAGGTTCCTGAGGCTTTGCGTCCCACCCTTACGAGTGGTTTGCCTTTTCATTCCCCATATTCGCTGTTTGAAAGAGCCTTGTTCCTTAAGAACCAGTGCGAATATCTGTGTGAAGTATGCAGTATGGGTGGGGACATTTCAAGGGATGAAAGAAAGATATTTCATATGTTATGTATTATGTATGTAGATAACTGTTCGTTTTACAATTAAGGTAGAAAATTCCACCGGAAACGAGCAATGGTTATTTTGAGAACTAGGCGGCGAGTTCGATCTGAAACGTGATCTGAGAGGAGTAGCTCCCCCCGGCCTGGTCGAAAGGAACGAATTCCGTAGCGCCCGCGGCGGCTGAATTCGTGATCGCATAGGTGAAGGCTACGGGAACATAAGCGCCCGACGGGCCGCTCTGATAGATGATCTTGTTGTTCGCGATGAAGGTGCCGCGAGTTCCCACCGAGGATCCGGCCGGATAGGCCTGGCCGTTCTTATCGGTCGGCCACGGGGTCACAATGCAGGCGCCCGCGGGGATGGTCTTCACGCCGTTGCTGAGAGCGGTGGCGCTCTGCGTCAGACGGAAGGGACGGCTCGAAGAATTGGGATGCAGGTAAACATCAAAATAATTATCCCCTCTCATGGGGCCGTTCGCGGCGTCGTATTTGAGGGTCCCGAAGTTCATCGCGGAAGCGCCCCAGTTGGTGACCGTGCCGTCCTTATATTCACGGATCTCAACGCCCAACTCCAGGACCGACTGCACGCTGGCCGAGAACGGGACCGTCACCGAGCTGCCCGCGTGAGCGGTGGCGGCCAGGAAGAGGGCTGCGGCGGCGATCTGGAGACCAAGGAGCGCTTTTTTCATCAATTTTTCCTTAAAATAAAAAACCGGGCTGCCTCACCTGCTTGGTTTGGCGGCCCGGCTGACCTTAGAGTTTAAGGTTCCTGGAGCTTTGCGTCCCACCCTTACGAGTGGTTTGCCTTTTCATCCCGGTCTTGTTTTCAATCGGTCTGACTCTCCGGTGAAAGTCCTACTGGAAATGTACCCGATGAACGCGGTGATTTCAATGGCAGGCAAAAAAATACCCCCCGATCTCTCGGGGGGTATTTCTAAGCGTTTGAACGCTTAATGTATCTAGGGCTAGATCTTAGACGAGGGCGATCGTGTAGGTGATCGTCGACGCGTAAGAACCGGCAGCCTGATCCAGCTGGATCGGGGCAAAGCCGGTGAACGGAAGCGCTCCGCCCGCGGCGTAACCGACGATACCGTACCAGAGCTCGATAAGAGCGCCGGTGCCGCCATCGTTGGAACGATAGATCTCGTTGTTCGTCATGACCGCGCTCTGGATGGTGTCCAGCGTGTCACCGACGATGTCCGCGTTCGCCACATCCTTGGCCGAAACGAGGGTCATGCCCATCGCGTTCGGAAGGGTGTTCGCACCGGCCGTAAGCGCGGGCATGGTAGCCGTGATCGCGTACTTGCGGCTGGAGGCGTTCGTGCTCAGGTAGACGGCGTAGTTCTTCGCACCGACAAGCGCGCTGAAGCCGTTGTTCACGAGCTGGCCGTAGGGCATCGAAGCGATCGCCGAGCCGGTCGGCAGGTCAGTGCCGGCGGCGCGCTCGAAAATCTGCATCGACATGTCAAGCGTCGACGAAACGCTCGCCGAAACGGCGATCGTCTGGGTGGTGGCCGCGTAGGCGGGCATGGCAATCATGACCGCGGCTGCAAGCGCGATTAGGGTCTTCTTCATTGTATCCTCCTGGTGTACGTGTTGAACTGTGACTTTATAAGCTGCTACTACGAAACTAATTCGATCTGGAACGTGATCGTCGACGCGTAGGATCCGCCGGCCTGATCATAAGGGACCGTTTCCGTGGCGCCCGCATTCGCGGCGCTCGTGATCGCGTAGGTCATCGCGACCGGAGCGTAAGTGCCTGAAGGTCCGCTCTCGTACAAAACTTTTTTAGGTCCCACGAAGCTGCCTCGGGACCCGATGCTCGCCCCCGCCGGATAGGCCTGGCCATTCTTGTCGGTCGGCCAGGGCGTCACGACGCATGCGCCTGAAGGGATCGTCTGCGTTCCGTTCGTCAGCGCCGGCGCGGCCTGAGTGAGCCGATACGGCCGGGACGATGAACTCGGGTGCAGATAAACGTCAAAATAATATTCGCCCCGCAACGGTTCCCGCGAACTGTCGCCCCTCAGCACGCCGAACGCCATCTGGGACGCGCCGTAATTGACCACGGACCCATCGTTCCGGAACTGCCGGATCTCCAAACCGAGCTCCAACTGCGATTGGACCGTCGCGTTCATCGGAACGGTCACTTGGTCCGCCGCTTGGGCGCTGTTCCCCAAACCCGCCATCACGACCAAGGCGGCAATTTGAGAACAGATTGAAAAAGTGCGATTAAAAGCAATTGAGCTATGTGTCATAGAGCCATTTCGGAGATAGGGCATTGTAGCTAAAACAGTGGCTCATAGCAAGCTCAAAGTTTTATTTATTATCAACTTAATTTGTATGACAGCAATTATGAGGAGGCGGAAAAGGGGTCCGAAAGATCAGGAGACGGAAGCGAGGGAGTAAGTGGTTTCGGAGGTGTATTCCCCTCCGCTGGAGTCCTTGGGAAGCGTGAGCGTGTAGTCGATGAAGAATTCGTCGGAGCTGCCGTCGGTGTCCGAGGTGTAGACCGCCGTATCACCCGCGGCAACGGACTTCGCGCTCATGATGGCCATTTCACCCGTCTGAGCGCCGGTCATCACCGCCGTGAAATTATCGGTGGGCAGGCTTTTGCCCGCCTCATTGGTGAAAAGGCGCGAGACCCGCTGGATGACCTGATACCGCTGACCCGTGTTGTTGTTCGCCTGGATACGGACACGGCGTGTCTGCGTATCCCCCTCGTTCTTGAACTTGCCGAAGTTCAGCCCGCCCGCGGATTCATGCTCCACTTCCAGGAAAAAAAGCGTCTCGACTTCGATCTCCAAGGGCACCGTCACCGGCACGGCAAAATCAGCGGAGGAATCAGACTCCACGATGAACTCGACGGTCGAACGGTACAACCCCGCGATCTCGGACGCGAGGTCTTCAGTGCGATATTCAACGGTGAATTGGGCAGCGGAACCCGCGTCGTCGGACTCGTAAATGAGCGTTCTGGCGGTCGAAAGCAGCTGTTCTTGCGCGACCGTCTGACCTCTGTCGGCGCGTCCAGCCGCGGCGACGATCTTGGACTCGTCCATTGATTGACCAAAAGCGTTCGAAACCCGGTCCATAAGCCGCTGATAGATCCGGTACCGGCCGCCGAGACCGGCTCCGACCTGCACTTGAAGCGCCGCGGATCCGGAAAGCCTCTGCCGGGTGATGCGGCCGAGGTCCAGCGTCGAACCGCCGGTGACGTTCTTGACGTCCAGGAAAAAGTCAGGCCGCACTTCCGCCGTTATCTGAAGCACCACCGTTACCGGCGCGGCGCCCCCCTCGACCGATTCAAGTTGGTAGACCAATTCCGAACGGTAGGATCCCGCGGCGTCGGTGGGTCCAGGCTCAAAGGCAAAGACCAGGTTGAATTCTTCGGCGGTCCCCGCGTTGTCGGAATCGTAGATCACGGTATGGCCGGGGCTCAAGGGGGTAGGAAATACAACGCCCAAACGGCCTCCGACGGAGCTGGAGCTGAACACTTTGAGCGCGCCAGGGGCGAGGGTCTGGCCGCGTTCGTTCATGAAGGGGCTCATCTGCTGCTGAATGATGCGGTAGCGGCGGCCTTCGTCGTTGGCGACGACGACAGAGACTTCCTCGTTGCGGACCTGCTGGCCGGGCTTGGCCGGTGTGAAGCGGACATCCCGCCCGCCCCGGTCGGGCAGAACCGAAAAGTCAAATTGAGCCTGGGCCGCGGAAGCGGCGCCGAAAAGAAGGGCAAGGATGAGGAGAGGCTGGATCCAAAACTTCATAGGTACAACCTTACCCTGTAAAGGGCCTGCATGCAAGAGGGGGCTAGAACTCTCCGTCGAGGCTCAGGCGGAACAGATGCTCGGTGTCCACCGTGGGCAGCGCAAAGGTGGTCACCGCGTAGGCGGTCGCGGGCAGGGCGTCAGACCCTTCATAAAAGGTCTGACCGAAGGCGCCGTATTCCGCCGTCAGGACGGCGTTGGTGTTGATCCGGTAACGGAGACGCGTGTAGATGTTGTGATGGTCATCAAAATCAAGCCGGGTGAAATTATTGGCGATCAGCTTGGGAACGTCCGCCAGATGAGTGTGAGTGTAGTCAAAAAAGGCTGACCAGCGGTCCGTGATCTGCCAATCCACGCTGATGCCCTGATGTTCCACGTTGTCGTCGACGGGCGCCCACAGCGTGTACGTGTTCTGCGCCGCGTGGAAGATGAACTGCAGGTCTTCCGTGTGGCGGTAAACCACCCGCTCCTTGACGATCGTGAAATAGTCGTAGGGCGGAAGACCAAAAATGTCCTGTCTATAAAGGAAAGCTTGCTGGCGGTACAGCGCCCAGCTGGGCGTGTAAGGGTCGATGTGCGCGGACGTCAGATAAGTGTTGTTGAGCAGGCCGCGCGGGAATTCGGGGATGTCGTTGGTCACTTCGAAGGTGCCGCTGACCGTCCACTTGTGGTCCGGCTCCCACTGAAGGCCTTGACCGAAAGAATAGCGGTTGGCGTTCAGGTCCGGCTGGATCAGTGTGTTCTCGTAGAAGATCGCGCTCTCCAGGGCCGGATCATCCAGCTGAGGAGGGTTGTAGGCCGTCATGAGCGGCTCGATGCCCCGGACGGTCGGAGGCAGGATATGGAAACGCATGAAGTTCTTGAAGGTCCACTCCGGCGCGAACTTCCAGGTGGTCTCGTCGCGGATCACCGTCTCGATATGGCTCTCGTCATCGTCATTGCCGCGGGCGGTGTAACCATTGGAGTCCGTCGCGCGCACGTGCCGGATATCAAAAAGGTTGTCCACACCCTTGTCCGGGAAGGACGAGGCGGCGTTGAGCCTGAACACGTAACGGCCGTAGTCCTCACCGGTGCCGATCTTGAACGGATCGACGTCGGGCGGGGTCTTCGCCCAGGAAATATGATTTCCCCAGAACTCGTCGTCGCGGAGAGAGGCGTACTTGGAGAGCGTTTCTTTGAACTTGGTGCCGATCCAGCTGAAGTCCCCGTTCCAGCGCGTGATGCCCGACTGGGTGTTGCCGGTGTGGGACACGAAGCCCGTCTTGTAGGCCTGTCCTTCATAGGCGGTCTGGAAGGAACTCAACCGGTCGATGTCGTTGCGGGAGCCGGCCACCTGACCGTACATGTAATCCGTCTCGTTGGTGTAGTACTTGGTGTCGACCGAGATGACCTGGTTGTAAGCGTCCGGTTCGCGGTCGACCAGACCCACGCGGTAGGTGTACGTCGCGCCGACCATCCAGGGTTCGGTGACCTGATGCTTCAAACGGAAAACGCCGGGGATGTTGTCGAATTCCTGATACTCGTCCCAAAGGCCGTAGCGGGAAGCGACCATCGCGCCCATGTAGGTCCGGCCGAAGTCGGCTTCCACGGCACCGCCGCGCAGGAGCGTGAGGTAATTCCCCTCCGAGTCGCGGGCATAAAAAGCTTCGTCTTCGGAGTAATGTCCGCGCGTGAACACAGGACGGTTGCGGTGAACAGCGCCGAAGGCGAAGCCGTTCATGGTGTACTGCTGAAGCGGCATCCACTGATCCAACCAGGCCGACCCCTGCCAGAAGTCCTTCTTATTGGACAATTGCATCGGATCGTCCGTTGTCATGACCTGGTTCTGGTCCGCCAGCGCGAAGAGGCGCACGTGCCAGATGTCGCCTTCGTGGTCCCACCAGGCCTTGCGCAAGGGACGGAACTCGTAATCGATCTCCTGCTCAGGGATGGTGAAGGTGTTGCCGAATCCGAAGCCGGCGGTCGTGAAGGATTGAGTATGACCGTTCTGAGCTTCGAGCTCGGGCATCGCCGTGGAATTACCGCCGCGTGAATTGACGATGTAAGGGATGGTCGAGTTGTTGGCGCCCCAGTATTTCTGCTTGATACGGAAAGAATCGGTCCCGGTGCTGTCGGGAACCACGATCTCGCTGGTCTGACCCACGTAGGACCAGGGGTCGGCGACCAGCTGCACGAACACCGAGTCCGTCTTCGTCACCTGAGAGTCGATGTCCAGGCGGTACTGGCTGTAGATCGCGGGATCGAAGGTGTTGTACTGGCGGTTACCGAATAAATAGTGGAAGTCGCGGTCCTGAAGGTCGGGGGTCGAATCATTAAGGGAAAAGTTCCGGTTGCGGCCGACGCCCATCGCGGCGCGGTAAGTCCCAGAAACACGGGTGCGGGACGCGATCTCGCGGTCCACTTCGTCCATGTCGGCGTAGTTCTGATTCAGTATCTGCTTGGCATCCGGCGCCGGGGCGGCGGGCCCGACCACGGCCGGAGCGGCGGCAGGCTTGGAAGGCTGGACCGGCGCCTTGATCGCCGCGGGGGCCGGAGAGGCCTCGGTCGCGGGGCGCTTAGCGGGAACGATATTGGAACTGCTGGATCCCGAGTAAACCGGGGCAGAAGGAGCCTTGGCCGGAGCGGTGGCGGCCGGCGCGGCGGACGATCTTGGAGCCGGCGCGGTCGTCGGAGCTTGAGCGGGAGCCGGCGATACCGTCTTGTTCTTAGGCGTCAGATTGACCGTTGAACCGACCGAAGAACCCGGCTGAGCGACCGTGTGTTCCTGCTTCCAAAAAGAAGCTTCTCTCGCCTTCTTGAGATGCTCCTGGATCTTGGCGTCCAGGTCGTCCAACTCTTTATCGAACGTTTCGAACTCTTCCGTCTTCGCATCCGCCATAGCGGCGGGAGCCGCGAGCGTCTGGCTGACAAAAACAGCCGTAAGCGCGATGGATAGGATCCGGAGTATTTTAGAAGTAGAGGGGTCTTGAGAGCTCATTGATATGAGGATTTTACAATACAAGGATGAATAATGCGATAACTATCTCTTGCGATCTTCAAGCGGGTCATATCAAACTTCATCAGCGGTTTCGAATGGATTGAAGCCCATCCAGGCAAAGACACCGTATGCCGTGCCGGCGACCGATCCGGTCCGGTTCCCGGCGGGCGTGCGCCAGCCGTGTCCGGTCTCGACGTTACCGGCCGACGCGTAAGGAAGACAGCCCCTTCCCTGGCCAACGCGGGACAGGCTTGAGACGATCATCTTCTGAAGTTCGTTGAGATAAAAATCGATCTTGTCCCGGTAGTACGCCGCGCGCTCCGTGTCGCCGGAGGCGGTGAAATATTTTTCGAGCACTCGGAACGTCACGACCGCCTGCGCGGTCCATTCCGTGGAAACGACCCCTCCGCGCCCCTGGTTCTGCGGCTTGGCGAAATCAAAACCTGTGACCCGGATCTTCCGGCCGTCCGGACGCTCGAAGTCCACCTCGACCCGGCAATGCTCTTCCGCGAATTCCATGATGCCTTCAGGATCGAAGTTCGACTCCGCCAGGCGCGCGGGACCGATCGCCGCGATGGACCAGCTGAACGTGTCAGTCGCGATCGTCGCGTCCCCTTTACCGCGGCGGAACGCGCCGCTGGTGCGGTCTGCGGCGTGCTTCATGAGCCACGCGAACACTTCTTCCTGCGCCTCGCGGAACCTCGGGTCACCCGTCGCGCGGTGCAGCATCCCGAAGAACGCGTACGCGTCAAGGTTGTGCTCCGTGCTGAACCAGTCCGTTTTGGGCCCGCCCTTCAAACCCCGCTCCGGGTCCTTGGCTTGGAGGTCCAACAGCCAATTGCCGATCGACTGCGCGGTTCCGATGAACGCGCTGTCGCCGGTGATCCGCTGATACTGCAGCGCCGCGATGCCGATCCAGACGTTCGGCCCGACATGCACGTTCCATTCGACGGGCTGACCGGAAGGCGCGTCGTACGAAGAGACGTAACCGCCGTCAGACTTGGCGGCCTTGTCCTTGTAGAACGTGAGGATCTTTTTCGCGGCTTCGTCCTTCCGGAACAACGAGAACGCGAGCACGGACAACGCCTGATCATATGTGTAACTCACCGCTTCCAGTTTGGGATCGCCTTCGTAACTGGGCACGAGACCCGATTGGGAATGCGCGTGGCGTTCGAGCCAGGAAACGAACTGGCCCATCACCTCTTCCTGGGTTTGACCCGCCGCGTCGGTGGACGAGCTGAGCGTCTGACGGGTCTGAGCGCTCTGCTGGCGGACCAGCGTCAGCTCGTTCTTCAGATCGCTCTCCCGCTTGAGCGCCGCCGCAAGCTCCTGATTGAAAAAATCCAACTGGTCCTGGGTCAGTCCCTCCGCCGCCATGGCCTCTGAATTCTGCGACTTCTGTTGTTTGACGGCGGCAAGGTCCATCGCGAGTTTTTTCTGCCGGGATGCCATCATTTCCAGGTCCCGCATCAGCGTGTCGCGGCCTTCCGCTGTGTTCACGATGGACGAAACGAGCCGGCGGTTCTCCTGGACCAGGTGGAGCTGGCTGAACAGCAAGCCGATGACCGCCGCGGCCAGAAGGAGGATCGCGCCGGACAGCACGCGCGGGACCAGCCGCCGGATCATCGCGTACCGGACGATCCGGCGCGCGACGGCCGGTTCAACGGACTGGTACTGGACGCCGATCTGATGGACCGTAACACCCTCCGCGGCACGCGACGTCATCCAGGCCATCTGCGCGCGGACACGGAATGGGCCCGGCTTGAACGGCACATGGATCCAAAGCTCAAGACCCGATGAGCGGGCTCTCAAGATTTCGACGGCCGCGGATGAGAGCGCATGAAATTCCAAACAAAGTCCGCCAAGACTGACGTGGTGGGTAAAACCCTGGATGCGGTCCGGCTCGGAAGAGCGGGAGGGGTCCGCGAAGGCCATTTCGACGGGAAAAACAGTGTCCATACGGACATAACGACGGCGATCGGGACCCGAGGGTCCGGTCGGTTCGGTCGCGGGCGGACGGCGTTCGCGGTCGCTCGGATCGGGGGTCGGCATGAATTCATCTTAACATTGTTATAATGAGCCGATGCAGAACTTTTTACGCTTCAACACGCTCGTTTTCACAGCACTCCTGCTGGCGGCGGACGCCGGGTCCGCGGCGGCGGACGAGATCTTCCTGAGGAACGGGGACCGGATCAGCGGCGAGGTCGTCGAGGCGACGGAACTGACGGTCACGATGCGCACCGAAGCCCTGGGGACCGTGACCGTGGACCGCGCGTTCATCCACGAGGAGACGGAGCCTGAAGAGCACGCGGTCCCGGACCCGCTCCCGCCCCCCGTCGATCCGATGGCGGCCGAAACACCCGAGGTCCGAGTCGAAAAACCCTGGGACGGCAGCATCTCGGGAGGTATCAACGCCCGTGAAGGCAACACGTCCAACCAGTCGGCGTCAGGCCGCTTCGACATCGGCCGTAAAAAGGGTCCCGATGAACTGCTTCTCGAAGGTGATTTTTATTTTGCCTCCTCGCGAAAAAAAATGACCGCGATGAAAATGCTCGGCGGCGTGCGCTACGACCGTTACTTCGAGCCGGAGAACCGGGGCTGGTACGGCTTCGGCCGTTTTGAAGCGGACCAGGACCGTTTCGCCGACATCAACCAGCGTCTCATTCCCGGGGTCGGCCCCGGATACGCTTTTTTCAATACGGAAGACTTCAAGATCAAGGCCGAGACCGCGGCCGGGTTCGCGCAGACGAACTTCAGCGACACCACCGCCAACCGCTTCGAGGCGATCCTCATCCCGCGCTTCCTGTTCGAATCGCGGATCTACGGCCGGTCGCGCTTCATTCAGGAGGTCAACGTGTACGCGTCGCTCGACGCGACCAACGGCTACCGAGTGCGGTCCGAAAGCGCCATTGAGGCCCCGTTCATCGACCGGCTCAAAGTCCGGCTCTCGGTCATCGATGAGTTCAACTCCAACCCTTCCGCCGGCGCGCAGAACAACGATATCCGCCTTATCTCGTCGGTCGCCTACTACCTCTGACGCGCGTCCAAAGGACCGCATCCGCCGGCTTGCTGTTATAATCTCTCATGCCCCCTACCTATAAATACGATCCGTTCCAGCAGGACGCCATCGACGCGATCAACCGCGGCGAGTCCGTGCTCGTTTCCGCGCCGACCGGCGCGGGCAAGACCGCGATCGCCGAGCACGCGATCGAGCGGTCGTTCCGCCGCGGCGAGCAGGTCGTCTACACCGCCCCGATCAAGGCCATCTCGAACCAGAAGTTCCGCGAATTCAACGCGATGTTCCCGGGCCAGGTCGGCATCCTCACCGGCGACGTGGCGATCGAGCCCAACGCGCCGCTGCTCATCATGACGACCGAGATCTACCGCAACCAGCTTTTCGAAAATCCCGAGATGCACGACCGGACCGCGTGGGTCATCTTTGATGAGGTGCATTACCTCGACGACCTCGAGCGCGGCACCGTCTGGGAAGAGGCGATCATGTTCACGCGCCCCAACACGCGTCTGCTAGCGCTCTCGGCGACCGCTCCCAACATCCAGGAACTCGCCGACTGGATCAAATCGATCCACCCGCACACCGTCACGGTCATCCTCGAAAGCCACCGGCCGGTCCAGCTTACCCAGCTTTTTCAGTGCCAGAACGAGGTCTACGACGATATGCGCGACCTCAAGAAGCACGGCTATCACAACCTGAACATCTGGGCGACGCCGCGCGGGATGCGGGGCGGCCATTCGCCGCATGCCTCCGGCAGCCACCACGCGCGCTCACGCGCGCACAACCGCGGGCCGCGCAACTGGCAGCAGGAGCTCCGCGCCAAGCCCAACAGCCCGCGCGACCTCATGCTGCACCTCATCCAGACCGACCGCATGCCCTGTCTCTACTTCGCCTTCGGCCGCAAGCGCGTCGAAGAGCTCGCGCAGGAGCATACGGGCCTTCGGCTCCTTTCCAAAGAAGACCAGGTCGAGAACCTCCGGATCTACGACGAACTCATCGCCCAGTTCGACCTCGGCAAGGAAAAATCCGCCATTCAAATGGGCGAGCTCGTCGAGCACGGCATCGCCTTCCATCACGCGGGTCTTTTGCCCACGCTCAAGGAAGTCGTCGAGCGGATGTTCACGATGAAGAAGATCCAGCTCATTTTCACGACCGAGACGTTCGCGCTCGGCATCAACATGCCCGCGCGCACGGTCGTTTTCGATGAGCTGCGCAAGTTCTACGGATTCGGGTTCGACTTTTTGACCAACCGCGACTACTTCCAGATGGCGGGACGCGCCGGGCGCCGCGGCATCGACACGGTCGGGTTCGTTTACGCGCGCGTGAACCCGCATATGATCCGCTTCGACGTGATCGAGCGCGTGATGTCGGGCAAGATGGAACCGATCATGAGCCAGTTCAACGCGTCGTACGCGACGTTGCTGAACCTCTACAAGAAGCTGGGCAAGAAGCTCCTCGACATCTATCCCCGCTCCTTCCACTATTTCCAGTCGGGCCAGAAGAAGCACAAACGCGCCGTCGCGCTCATCGAGCGCAAGCTCGACCTGCTCTGGGAGATGGGCTACCTGAACGACGAGGGTCTCACGCCCAAGGGCGAGTTCGCGTCGTGGATGTACGGCTACGAATTGATGCTGTCGGAGCTGTGGGAGGCGGGCGATCTGGACAAGCTGAACCCGTCGGAGCTCTGCGTGATGCTGATGGCGCTCGTCTACGAGCCGCGCAAGAACGACACGATGACGTCGGTCCCCAAGAACTACAAATATTTAGAGAAAAAATGCCGCGAACTGCACCATCACATCTATCAAAGGGAGGAACACCACCACGTGTTCCCCTTTGTGAAAAAACCTTACTTCAACCTCTCTGAAGCCACCGAAGCCTGGGTCGGCGGCGCGCAGTTCCATGAACTTTTCCGCCACACCGACGTGGACGAGGGCATCATCATCCGCTACTTCCGCATGGTCATCCAGCTGCTCCGCCAGCTCAAGACCGACCCCGGCCTCCCTCCCCAGCTCAAAGCCACGATCTCAAAGACCATCCCGCTGATCGACCGCGACATCGTCGACGCCGAACGCCTCCTCCGCGCCGCCTAATTAATTCTCGACTGTCCTAGGATCGGTCTGCTGAGCTGAAGGTCTGTCCGCGAAGGGCGTTTTGTGCGACGCGGCGTGCCCGCCGAGGGGGTCAAATGGAGCTGACGCGCCGTGGCTTTGAC
>CAZHID010000007.1:13866-16854 GCA_964532445.1 uncultured Planctomycetia bacterium
CCTTCCGCTCAGCAAACCGTCAGCAGACAGGGCCGGAGCAGTCGTTGGGGATGGAGTCGTCGTGGCCGGGGGTGGCGCGGGACGGGTAGCCGTGATAATTGTGCACGAGCTCGAAGAGGGCGTCGGCCGTTTCGATCTGGTTGACCTTGCCGCGGAGTTCGGCGGCGCCGGAGAAGCCCTTGAAGTACCAGCACAGGATCTTACGGCATTTGAGGACGCCGAGCATCGGGCCTTCGTTCTCGATCTCGAGCCTGGCGTGCTGGAGAAAAGCTTTTTTGCGTTCTTCGAGCGTCGGTTCAGCGGGGACGCTTTTCCCGTCCAACACGGCCTGCACCGAACGGTAGATCCAAGGGTTGCCGAGCGCGCCGCGGCCGAGCATGACCCCGTCGCAGCCGGTGATGTCGAGCATCCGCTGGGCGTCCTCACCGGAGTTCACATCGCCGTTTCCGAAGACCGGGATCTTGACCGCGCGCTTCACGCGGCCGATCGCTTCCCAGTTGGCCTTGCCGGTGTACGCCTGCTCACGCGTGCGCCCGTGCACGCTCACCGCCGCGAGCCCCTCGTCCTCCGCGATCTTCGCCATCCGGATCGCCTCGTCGCCCGTGGGGTCGGCGAAGCCGAGGCGCATCTTGGCCGTGAACGGGATGCGCTTGATGTTCTTCTGCATCGCTTTGAAAATGGCGCGGGCGTTATCGGGTTCCTTGAGGAGCGCTGAGCCGCCGCCGGGGCCGGTGATCTTAGGGACCGGGCAGCCGATGTTGATGTCGATGAGGTCGTAGCCCATGCCCTCGGCGATCGCGGCCGCTTCCCCCATCGCCTCGGCGCGGCAGCCGACGAGCTGACAGCCGAGCGGGCGGTCGGATTCGACCGTCTTCATGAGCTCGAGCGCCTTGCGGTTGTGGCGGACGAGCGATTCGCACGACACCATCTCCATGAACGCCATTTCCATCCCGTGCTCGCGCGCGACGAGGCGAAAAGCCAGGTCCGTGCACCCCGCCATCGGCGATTGGATGATATTCGTTTTGAGCTTGAGATCTTTGAGCTGGATCATATATTTAAAAGCGAAAGACGGGCGGTAAAGGGCATCAGCCGATCGCGATCATGCGCTCGATCGACAGGCGCGCGCGGTCGGCGATCTCTTTGGGGACGCGGACTTCGTACTGCATTTTTTCGAGGGAGCGGGCGATCTTTTCGAGCGTGTTCATTTTCATGTACTCGCAGGTCGCGCGGTCGCCCACCGGGCGGAAGACCTTCTCAGGATGGTGCGCGGCGAGCTGTTCGACGAGGCCCGTCTCGGTCGCGATCAGGAATTCTTTTTTAGGGGACTGTTCGACGTGCTTCACCATGCCGCCGGTCGAAAGGATCTTGTCGGCCAGGTGCATGGACTTCGTGAGGCAGCCGCACTCCGGATGCATCAGGAGCTCCGCGTCCGGGTACTGCTTCTTCACCTGCTCGATGTGATCGCTGTTGATGCGCGCGTGGACATGGCAGAAGCCGGGCCACAGGTGCAGCTTGCGGCCCGTCTGGCGCTGGGCGTACAGACCCAGGAAGAAGTCCGGGATGAATAGAATATCTTTGTCGGCCGGCAGCGACGCGACGATCTGGACGGCGTTCGCGGACGTGCAGGCATAGTCGCTCTCGGCCTTCACCTCAGCCGATGTGTTCACGTAGCAGACGACCAAACCGCCCGGATGTTCATCCTTCCACTTGCGCACGTCGGGCGCGTGGACCATGCTCGCGAGCGAACAGCCCGCGTCGGGGGCGGGCATGAGGACCGTTTTGTCCTGCGCGAGGATGCTCACGGTCTCGGCCATGAAGTGCACGCCCGAGAACAGGACGACCTTGTTCGGGAGCTTGGCGGCGACACGGGCGAGGTACAGCGAGTCACCGACATGGTCGGCCACCCGCTGGATGTCCATGGTCTGATAGTTGTGGGCGAGGATCACCGCGTCGCGCTCTTTTTTGAGCGCCGCGATCTCGGCCTCGATCGTGTCAAAAAGGCGTTTTTCCATCGGAAGAGTATAACAAAAAATCCGTTGCGGTTCCGTCCAAACAGTATGATAATGATGATAGGAATTAATTACTTTTTACTAATAAAGAGGATTTTATACTAATGAAGCACTGGCCCCTGACTCTCGCTCTGGGTCTCTCCCTCTTGACCCTCCCCGTTGCCGCCTCCGCTGAGAACGAAGGAGCCGACCTGCGCATCCTGAACGCCAAGCGGATCTTCAATTCCATCAATGAGTCCAACCAGCCGATCCCCAAGGAAGTCCTCCAGGACGCCAACGTGATCGTGATCTTCCACAAGCTCGGCAAGGGCGGCTTCCTGTACGCGGGCAAGTTCGGTCTCGGCGTCGTGATGGTCCGTAACCCGGAAACAAAGCAGTGGAGCGCGCCGGCGTTCATGCGGATGTCGGGCGGGAGCTTCGGGTTCCAGGCCGGAGCGCAGTTCTCGGACGTCGTGCTGGTCGGCAAAGGCAATTATTCGTTCGAGAAGTTCAAGGGCGGACCGGCCGTGAGCGCCGCGATGAGCGCGACCGCCGGCTGGTGGGGCGTCCACTCGGAAGCCGGTTCCGGCTGGGAGTCCCCGCGCAAAATGCATTGGTATTCGCGGCACCGCGGCCTCTTCGGCTCGCTGTCACTGGACGGCAATGTGATGTCGTACGACCAGGGCGCGACGTCGGCCTACTACGGCCAGGGCGTGATCGCTCAGGACGTGCTCTTCGGCAAGGAGGTCCGCCCGTCCCCCACCGGTCAGATGCTGATCGAGGACATCTCCAAATACGAAGGCAACACCCCGAGCAAGTTCGGCATGATCGGTCAGATGATGCCCAAGATCAGCTTCGCCGAACCCACCGAAGCCCAGAAACAAAAAGGCCAGATCCAAGTCCCCTCCTGGATGCCCCGCTTCGGCAAGAAGTGATCACCCGCCGGCCCTTCGGCCGGCCGTTCCCTCCCGCTTTTTCGGACAATAAAAAACCCTGAGGC
>CAZHID010000007.1:16864-20431 GCA_964532445.1 uncultured Planctomycetia bacterium
GGACCCGGACGGGACTATTTGTTCAGGACGTAGCTGAAGATCAAGGGCGCGACGATGGACGCGTCGGACTCGATGATGAACTTCGGCGTGTCGACGTCGAGCTTGCCCCAAGTGATCTTTTCGTTGGGAACGGCGCCCGAGTAGGATCCGAACGAGGTCGTGGAGTCGGAGATCTGACAGAAGTACCCCCAGAGCTTGCAGCCTTCCTTCAGATCCTGCTGGATCATCGGAACGACGCAGATCGGGAAGTCACCGGCGATACCGCCGCCGATCTGGAAGAACCCGATCGTGCCGCTCGCGGTCGTCTTGCGGTAGTAATCCGCCAGGTAGTGCATGTAGAAGAGACCGCTCTTCACGGTATTGAGGCTCTTCACGAGGCCCTTCATGTGGTTCGCGACGAAAACGTTGCCGATCGTGGAGTCCTCCCAGCCGGGGACGATGATCGGGAGCTTCTTCTCGTACGCCGCGAGCATCCACGAATCCTTGGGGTCGATGTCGTAGAACTCCTTGAGCACGCCGCTCTCGATGAGCTGGTACATGAACTCGTGCGGGAAGTAGGCCTTCCCTTCCGCTTCGGCCTTCTGCCACCGCGGCAGGAGGCGGTGCTCGATGCGGCACATCGCTTCATGCTCGGGGATGCAGGTGTCGGTCACGCGGTTGAAGCCCTGGCCGCAAAGGTCCATTTCTTCCTGCGCGGTGAGGTGGCGGTAATTGGGAACGCGGCGGTAGTGCGTGTGCGCCACGAGGTTGAAGATATCCTCTTCGAGGTTGGCGCCGGTGCAGCAGATCGCGTGGACCTTGTCCTGACGGATCATTTCGGCGAGCGAAATACCGAGCTCCGCGGTCGACATCGCGCCGGCGAGCGTGACGAGCATCTTATCCCCGTTCTCGAGGTGCTTGATCCAGCCTTCAGCGGCGTCGATCACGACGGCGGCGTTGAAGTGCTTGTAGTTGCGCTGGATGAACTGCTTCACCGGGCCTTCGGCCTTCGAAAGTGAAGTGCGGGTCAAAGTTTCTTGCTTGGTCGTCATCGTTACCTCTTGTTGAATGCGTCGGGCCGATTGATGTCAGGAGGATTTTAAAATATGATGGTGGAAGTGTAAAGCACGATTCGCTCCGCACGGCGTCAAAACCGGGGCCGCCCGCCCCAGCAGGATCCCATGAAAGCCGTCCGTATCCTCTCGATCCGCAAGAACACCGACCCGCACATCGCCGCGCTTGAAGCGGAGTACCTGAAACGCCTCAAGCCCTTTTGCGCCGCCGAGCTCACCGACATCCGCTCGACCTACGCCGACGGCCTGCCCGTGTCCCAGGTCCTGGACAAAGAGCGCGAACTTTTTGAGAAAAAAATACCCGAACGGTCCACGCTGATCGCGCTCCATGAGACCGGAAAAGCTTATTCCAGCCGCGAGTTCTCGGAATGGTTCGGCCGGAAGCTCGCGGGGTCGGATGGGGGCCTTACTTTCGTCATCGGCGGGGCCTACGGGATCGCCGACGGGCTGCTCCGGTCCGCCAAGGAGACGATCTCCCTCTCCCGGATGACGTTCACGCACGAATTCGCCCGGCTCATCCTGCTGGAACAGCTCTACCGGGCGGTCCAGATCAGCCGCGGCTCGGAATACCATAAATAGGTTCGAATATCGGCAGCCACCACAGCATATTGTGTTTTGAAGGGTCCTGGCGGGTCTTGCAAAAATAAAACGTTATGGTACTGTAGGGGCTTCAATTTTGGTTTTGGTCCGGCATTATCAGTAAAAGGAGTGCAATTTATGGTCAAAGGTCATGTGAAATGGTTTTCGAACCCCAAGGGCTACGGATTCATCCTCATGGACGATGGTTCCGAAGTCTTTGTTCACCACTCGCTCATCATGGGCGAAGGCTACAAGACGCTCAAAGAGGGTGAAGAGGTCGAATTCGAACTGATCGAGACCGAAAAGGGCAAGCAGGCTCACAAGGTCACCCGCCTCGCCGGCGCGGCCGAAGAAGCCCCTGAGCACGCCCGGGAAGCCTCCTTCCAGCGCTAAGCTAAGACCGGCGCTTCGGCGCCTTCTAAAAAAACAAAACCCCGCTTGGTTCACGCCAAGCGGGGTTTTTTATTTATGTCTGAACGTGCTGCGTCCAATCAGCTGATGACCAGCGTGTAGGTGATCGTCGCGGCGTATGTCCCGCTCTGCTGGTGCGGAGGAATGACTTCGGCGCCCGAAAAAGCTCCCGATCCCGTTCGCGGGATCGCATAGAGCATCTGAACGACCGCGGGAGCTCCTGAAGTGTTGGACGTGTACACCACTTGATTGCTCATCACGGCCGACACCGGCGCTGAGCTATAACTGTCCCCCGCGATATCCGCGTTATTCAATGAGGCGTGGATGGTGGCGGCCGAAGCCTGTCGGGGCAGCTCCACCGATCCGTTGCTGAATGGGCTCATGGTCGCTTTAATCGTGTAAGGACGGGACGAGGTATTCGTCCCCAAAAAGACAAGGAAGTACTTGTCGGAACCCATCGGACTGGCCCAAGGCAAGGTCGAATCGCCCGTCAGGTCCCCGAAATTCATATTGGGATAAACGTCCGCTCCCGTTGGTGCTGAATAGCAGTTACTGCCTCCGGGTCCGCATGCGTTCTGTCCCTGAAAGACCGAGATCGACAGATCGGCGGTGGACTGCACACTCGCGATGGCGTTCACTGACTGGGTCGTGGCGGCGAAAGAAGGGCTTTGCACGGCTGTCAAAGCCGCCGCCAAACCGAGAATGACCTTGAACTTTTTCATCACCAAACCCTCCTGTTATCGCGTCCTCAGCGCGCGGCCTGTCCGCATACGGAACCCTGTCCAAGGTTGCCACACAGGAACAGGTCTTTCAAGACCCGGTCAAAATAAAAGACCGGTCCTCGGCGATGATAAGTAAAAGACGGAGCGCTATTTTGCGGAGAAATTCAGACTGCGAGGAGGGAGGACTGGCCGACGAGGTAGAGGTCGACGGCCTTGGCGGCGCGGCGGCCTTCCTGGATGGCCCAGACGACGAGGGACTGGCCGCGGGTCATGTCGCCCGCGGTGAAGACGCCGGGAATGGAGGTCATTTTGTTGGCGTCGGCCTTCACGTTGCCGCGCTCGTCGAGTTCGACGCCCAACTCGGTGATCATGCCGTTCTTCACGGGGCCGACGAAGCCCATCGCCAGGAGCACCAGGTCGCACTCCAGTTCGAACTCGGAGCCGGGAACTTCCTTCATGGCGGAGCGGCCGGTCGCGGGGTCTTTAGGCCCGAATTCGAGCTTCACGGCGTGGAGCTTCTTGAGCTTGCCGTTCTCGCCTGAGAACTTCTTGGTGCTCACCGAATAAAATTGTTCGACGCCTTCCTCATGGGAGGTGGACGTGCGTTTCACGAAGGCCCACTGGGGCCAAGGGTTGTCCGCCGCGCGGTCCTCGGGGGGCTCGGGCATAAGTTCGACGCCTATCCGGAGGAGCTTTCCGGCGGCCAGCAGCAGCGGGTGGCCATCGCGCGCGCCCTGGCTATGCGGCCGTTGGCGCTGTTGTGCGACGAAATCACCTCCGCCCTCGATCCCCGCGTCTTCGAA
>CAZHID010000007.1:20441-28435 GCA_964532445.1 uncultured Planctomycetia bacterium
AGGCTCGGGCATGAGCTCGAATTGCTTCACCGAGACGGCGCCCTGACGGTGCGACGTGCCGAGGCAGTCGGAACCGGTGTCGCCGCCGCCGAGGATGATGACCTTCTTCCCCTTCGCCGAGATCGCCTTCGCGGGATCCTGTTTGAACCCGCGGTTGGCGAGGTTCTGCTGAGGGAGGAACTGCATCGCCTGATAAATCCCTTCGAGTTCGCGGCCCGGGATCGGCAGGTCCCTCGCCTGCTCGGCGCCGCCGCAGAGGACCATCGCGTCGTACTGACGGCGCAGGTCCTGGGCGCTCACCGTGACGCCGACGTGGACGCCGGTCTTGAAGATCACGCCTTCGGCGCGCATCCGGTCCAGACGCCGTTCGACGACGGCTTTTTCGAGCTTGAAGTCCGGGATGCCCAGCGCGAGCAGACCGCCGAGAACGGCGCTTTTTTCATAAACGGTGACGGTGTGACCGGCCTTGTTGAGCTGGTCGGCGCAGGCCAGGCCCGCGGGGCCGGAACCGATCACGGCGATCTTCTTGCCGGTGCGGTGCTTGGGCGGTTCGGGCTTGAGCCAGCCCTTGGCGTAGGCGTGCTCCACGATCGAAACTTCGACGTTCTTGATCGTGACGGGCGGCTCGTTGATGCCTAAAACACAGGAATTCTCGCACGGCGCGGGACAGACGCGGCCGGTGAATTCGGGGAAATTATTGGTGCGCTGCAGACGCTCGGTCGCCTCTTCCCAGCGGTTGTTGAAGACGAGGTCGTTCCAGTCCGGGATCACGTTGCCGATCGGGCAGCCGGACATGCAGAACGGAACGCCGCAGTCCATGCAGCGCGCGCCCTGTTTCTTGAGCTCCTCTTCCGGGAGGAATTGGGTGAACTCGCGGTAATGCTTCACGCGCTCGAGCGGCTTTTCCTTGCTGAAGTCCACGCGGGTGAACTTCATGAATCCTTTGACGTCACCCATGGACCGTCTCCTTCTTGGACTTGGCCGATGTCCCGGCCGCGCCGTTCGCGGCGCCGGCGGCTTTGGCGGCTTCGTCCAGCACGCGCTTGTAGTCGGTCGGGTAGACCTTCACGAATTCCTTGGCGGCGGCCGGCCAGCGGTCAAGGATGCCCTTGGCGACCGTGCTGCCGGTGTATTCGAACTGCTTGTCGATGAGGCTCTTGAGCTTGGTGAGGTCGGAAGATTCGACGACCGGAACGAGCTCGACCATTCCCTTGTTGCAGCGCGACGCGAAAGTCTTGTCCCGGTCCCAAATGTAAGCCAATCCGCCCGACATACCCGCCGCGAAGTTGCGGCCGGTGGGGCCGATGACCACGACGACGCCGCCGGTCATGTATTCGCAGCCGTGGTCGCCCACGCCTTCGACGACCGTTTCGACGCCCGAGTTGCGCACGGCGAAGCGTTCGCCCGCGAGACCGCGCGCGTAAAGTTCGCCTTGGATGCCTCCGTACAGGACGACATTGCCGATGATCATGTTATTTTCGGCCACGTAGCGCGCGTCACGGTCCGGGACGACGATGATGCGGCCGCCGGAAAGACCCTTGCCGACATAGTCGTTGCCGTCGCCTTCGAGCCTGAGCGTCACGCCGCGCGACAGGAACGCGCCGAAGCTCTGGCCCGCCGAGCCGCGGAAATCGATCTGGACGGTCCCCTCAGGCAGACCCTTCATCCCGTACTTGCGGGCGATGTCGGAGCTCAGGATGGTGCCGACGGTCCGATTGATGTTCTGGATCGCGAGCGACGCCTTGACCGGCTTCTGGGACTCGATCGCGTCCTTGCAGATATCGAGGAGCTTCATGTCGAGCGCCTTGTCGAGCCCGTGGTCCTGACGGCCCGTGTGACGGATCGCGACGTCCGCGGGAACGTCAGGGCGGTGCAGGATCTTCGATAGGTCGAGGTGCTTGGCCTTCCAGTGGTCCACGTCCTCGCGCTGCTCGAGCCAGTCGACGCGGCCGATGAGGTCGTCGAACTTGCGCACGCCGAGCTCGGCCATGATCTCGCGCACTTCTTCGGCGAGGTACATGAAGTAGTTCACGACGTGTTCGGGTTTGCCGGTGAATTTTTTGCGGAGCTCAGGGTCCTGGGTCGCGATACCGACCGAGCAGGTGTTCAGGTGGCACTTCCGGAGCAGGATGCAGCCCGACACGACCAGCGCCGAGGTCGAGAACCCGAACTCGTCCGCGCCGAGCATCGCCGCGACGACGATGTCGCGGCCGGTCTTGAGCTGCCCGTCCGTCTGGACGCGGATGCGGCCGCGCAGGTCATTGAGGACGAGCACCTGCTGGGCTTCGGCGATGCCGAGCTCCATCGGAAGGCCCGCGTGCTTGATGGACGTCTGGGGCGAGGCGCCCGTGCCGCCCTCAAAACCCGAGATGAGCACGTGATCGGACTTGCCCTTGGACACGCCCGCGGCGACGGTGCCGACGCCGATCTCGGACACGAGCTTCACGGACACGTCCGCGAAGCGGTTGGAATTCTTGAGGTCGTGGATGAGCTGCGCCAGGTCCTCGATCGAATAGATGTCGTGGTGCGGCGGCGGCGAGATGAGACCCACGCCGGGCGTCGTCAGACGCGTCGCGGCGATCTCCTTGGAGACCTTGTGACCCGGGAGCTGTCCGCCCTCGCCGGGCTTGGCGCCTTGCGCCATCTTGATCTGAAGCTGGTCGGCATTGACGAGGTACTCGATCGTGACGCCGAAACGGCCTTGGGCGACCTGCTTGATGCGGCTGCGGCGCCAATCGCCGTTGGCGTCCTTCTTGAAGCGGTCCGGATCCTCGCCGCCCTCACCCGTGTTCGAGAAGCCGCCGAGACGGTTCATCGCGATCGCGAGCGTCTCGTGCATTTCCTTGGAGATGGAGCCGTACGACATGGCCCCGGTCGCGAAACGCTTCACGATCTCGGCCGCGGGCTCGACTTCGGAGATGGCGACGGGCTCGCCCTTCTTGAACTTGAGGAGACCGCGGATCGTCGCGCTGTTCTTGGAAAAGTCGTTCAGCGCGGCGGTGTATTTCTTGAAGATCTTGTAATCGCCGGACCGGACGGAATGCTGCAGGAGCGCGATCGATTCGGGGTTGTACATATGGTACTCCCCGTCGCGGCGCCAGTGGTAGCTGCCGCCTTCCTCGAGTTCTGATGGACCGCCCTGGGTGTGCGGATACGCGCGTTCGTGGCGCAGGAGCGCCTCGCGGGCGATCTCTTCGATGCCGATGCCGCCGATGCGGGACGGGGTCGCGGTGAAATAACGCTCGATGAGCTTCTCGCCCAGGCCGACCGCCTCGAAGATCTGAGCGCCGCAATAGGATTGGATCGTCGAGATGCCCATCTTGGACGTGATCTTGAAGAGGCCTTTGCGCGCGGCTTTGACGAAGTTCTTCTTGGCGGCCGCGTAATCGAGCGTCGGGCCATAGTGTCCCACCTTGATCTCATGTTCGATCGTCTCGAACGCGAGGTACGGGTTGACCGCGTTGGCGCCGTAACCGATCAGCGTCGCGAAGTGGTGCATCTCGCGCGCCTCTCCCGTCTCGGCGATGAGCGACACACGTGTGCGGGTCCCCTTGCGGATGAAATGGTGGTGGAGACCGGCGGTCGCCAACAGCGCCGGGATCGCGGCATGACGCGCGTCGACGGCGCGGTCCGAAAGGATGAGGATCGTGGCGCCGCGGCGGACGGCCTCGTCGGCGTCCTTGAAGAGTTTTTCCATCGCGGGTTCGAGGCCCTTCACGCCCTGGTCGGCGCGGAACACGGTCTCGATCGTCGCGGACTTGAGGCCCGGCGCCTCGAACTCGCGGACCTGCTCGAGCTCCTCGCTCGTCAGCACCGGAAGTTCGATCCTGAGGCGGCGCGCGTGTTCGGCGGACTCGTCGAGCAGGTTCTGTTCAGTGCCGAGCATGACGTCCGAACCCATGATGATCTCCTCGCGGATCGCGTCCACGGGAGGGTTCGTGACCTGGGCAAAAAGCTGTTTGAAATAGCTCGAGAGCGGCTGCGGGAGCTTCGAAAGCACCGCGAGCGGCGTGTCGTGACCCATCGAGCCGGTGGCCTCTTCGCCTTCGGCCATGGGTTTGAGGACGATCTTCAGATCCTCGAGCGTGTAACCGAAGGCCATCTGCTTGGCCGCGAGGTCCGCGGGAAGCGTGTGCTTGAGGTGTTTCGGCTTGGGCAGCGACTTCAAGTCCGTGATGTTCTTCTCGACCCAGGACTTGTAGGGCTTGCGGGTCGCGACCTCATGTTTGATCTCGGCGTCCTCGACGATGCGGCCTTCGACGGTGTCCACGAGGAACATCTTGCCGGGCTGCAGGCGGCCGCGCGACAGGACGCGCGTCGGCTCGATCGGGAGCACGCCCGACTCGGAGGCCATCACGATGAGATCGTCGTCGGTCACGAGCCACCGCGAGGGCCGCAGGCCGTTGCGGTCGAGGATCGCGCCAATGTAGCGGCCGTCCGTGAACGCGATCGCGGCAGGTCCGTCCCAGGGCTCCATCAGGCAGGAGTGGTACTCATAAAAAGCTTTTTTGTCCGCGTCCATGGACTCATGTCCGCTCCAGGCCTCGGGGACCATCATCATGACGGCGTGCGGCAGCGAGCGGCCGGCGAGCACGATGAGCTCGAGCGCGTTGTCGAAAATGGCGGAGTCGGAACCGGCGAGGTTCAGGGTCGGGATCACTTTTTTCAGGTCCTCGCCGAACTTGTCGCTGACGAACTGCTTCTCACGGGCGCGCATCCAGTTGATGTTGCCGCGGAGCGTGTTGATCTCGCCGTTGTGGGCGATCATGCGGTACGGATGCGCCAACGACCAGCTCGGGAACGTGTTCGTGCTGTAGCGCGAGTGGACCAGCGCGATCGCGGAGACCATGTCCTCGTCGGAGAGATCGTTGAAGAAGCGGTCGACCTGGGGCGAGGTCAGCTGACCCTTGTAGACCAGCGTGCGCGCCGACAGGGAGCAGATGTAGAAGAAGTCGCGCTGGCCGAGTTCGCTCGTGGCGGCGACCTTGAGCTCGATCCTGCGGCGGATCACATAAAGCTTACGCTCGAATTCGAGGTCGTCGCGGACATCCTTGCCGCGGCCGATGAAAATTTGGCGGAACTCCGGCTCGACCGAATGGGCGACGCGGCCGATCTGGTTGGAATCATGCGGCACTTCGCGCCAGCCAAGGAAGCGCTGTCCCTCCTCGTGGATGATCTCCTCGAGCCACTCCTCGATCATGTTCTTCTCGTGCTGGCGCGTCGGCAGGAACACGAGGCCGACGCCGTACTGCCCTTCTTTGGGGAGCTCGATATGGAGCTTCAAGGTCTCGCGGCGGAGGAACTTGTCGGGCATCTGGATCAGGATCCCCGCGCCGTCGCCGGTGAGCGGATCGCATCCGCAGGCGCCGCGGTGCTCGAGATTTTCGAGGATCTGGAGGCCTTGACGGACGATGCTGTGCGACTTCTTGCCCTTCAAATGCGCGACGAAACCCACGCCGCACGCGTCGTGCTCGTAGAAGGGGTCGTAAAGTCCTTGTTTGGGGGGAAGTCCGGGTCGTGTCATGATCGTTTTAAAAGTTGTCAATACTCCTGACAAAGTGGGCACACAAAACCACCGTAATATGAGCGGGTTATTTTACACACCCACCCCTCGGTGGTACAAGCAAAAACTGGGGTCGGCGGGGGTCGGAACACCTGCCCGAAGCAGGGACCGGGAGGCTCTAATCCCTTGACCAGTCGACCCGGCGGCGGAGGGACTTCTTCTGACCGGTGGCGCGCTTGGAATCGAGCATGTTGTCCTTGGCGCGGCGGGAGCGGCGGCGCTTCTGGCGGCGGATCTTGGCGGCCGCCTGCTGCTGGCGGCTGCGCTCGCCGAGACGCTGGGTCTCGATCTTGTCGACGAGGATGCGGCGGGCGAGGAAGCGGTTGAGCGCGCGGGAGCGCTCGGCCTGGCATTTGACCGACAGGCCCGTGGGACGGTGGACGAGCCAGACGCAGGTCTCGACCTTGTTGACGTTCTGACCGCCCTTCCCGCCCGAACGGGTGAAGCTTTCTTCAAAATCGGATTCCTTGAGCCCCAGACGGGCCATACGCTCGTCGAGCTCTCGCGATTTGTCGTGGGAAACGGGGTGGACGTTCATGAGACGATGGCTCCTTCGGGAAAAATCATTTGACCGCGCAGGCCTGGAACGCGGCGTAGAAAAAAATACCTTCGGGGTTCTTGGCCAGGGACAAAAGGTGCGCCCGGGTCGCGTCGACCAGGTCCGCGTCCGCCTGCCCCTGCCGGCATAAAGTCTCGGCCGGGCCGCAGAACAGGTCATGCCAGATCCGCATGAACTTGCGGCGGGCGGCGGGGCTCTTCATCCGGCGGTCCATCAGCGGACCCGCGGATTCAAAATAACGGACTTCGGGAAAGCCGGCGTCCTGCAGGAGGACCGGCAGACGGATCCCGACGTCGGGGTCGCCGCCGATCGCGCGCTGATGCGCGTTGAACGCGGCCCAGTATTTTTCCACCGCCGCGCTGCGCGGGTACAGGTAAACGCCGGAGTTGAAGACCTCGGTGCAGTAGACCGCCCCGCCTTTTTTGACCACGCGACGCGCTTCGCGCAGCGCGGCGGCCGGATCGGACAGGTGTTCGAGGACAAAGCAGATGAAGACCGCGTCAAAAGCGCCGTCCTTGAACGGCAGCGCCGCGGCGTCGGCGCGGACCGGGACGAAACGTTTGGTGCGGGTTTCGACGCGCAGGAGCCGTTCCGCGGCGGCGAGCTGATCGGCGGACGCGTCGACGCCGGTGACGGTCAGCCCGGGCCATTTTTTGAGCAGCTGAGCGGACTGGGCACCCACACCGCAGCCCAGGTCGAGCACGCGCTCGCAACTGGAGAGGTCGATCCGGGCAAAGATGACCGGCTCGAGCGTCCGCGCTTGCTCGATGAGACGGGCTTGTTCCGTCGGGGAAAAACCGTGGATGTACTTGGACGGGGAGGGCTTAGACCGCACCGGACGACTGTCCGTTGCCGATGGTGAGGACCGCGTCCCCCATCAGTGTCCACTGCCAGCGCTGGAACAATTCGCTCGGCCTTGAGGCCGCGCCGTCATCGTCGCCGATGACCGCTTCGAGCACGGCGTTCGTGCAGATCAGGGACGCGTCCATCTTGAGTTCTTCGGCGATGCGCTTGCGTTCGTCCTTGAGCTTCTGGAGCCGTGTTTCCTGCTCGTTGGTCCAGCGGCGGAACACGCCCTTTTTCTTGGCGCGGACCAGCGTCGCCGGGTCGGTCGCGAACGCGCGCGCCGCGGCTTCCTGCAGCGAAACGGGCTTGCGCTCGCGCACGCCCATCGGGAGCACGCCGCATTCCCAGAGTGGCTGGTCGGGATGTTGGTCGATCCAAAGAGCGATCGGGATGATCTGCTCGGTCGAAAGGACCTTGAAGCGCGGCCGGTCGCGGCGCTTGGCCTCTTCCTCGCGCCAGAGCCAGATCTCTTTGACGAGGGCGAGCGCGCGGCCGCGCACGTCCTTGGATCCCTTGATGCGCCAGAGGTCGTCCGGGTCGTTCTCCCGCGTCTTGGAGGTCTGGGCGATCACGACGGAGCACATCTCCTCGTACCACGCGAAGCGGCCGAGTTCGTTGAGCTGGTTGGTCAGGATCCCTTGCAAACGCAGGAGATACCGGGTGTCGTTGACGGCGTATTCGAGCATCGACTGGGTGAGAGGGCGTTTGGACCAGTCGGCCTTTTGATTGGCTTTGGAGAGGACGATGGCGTAGTGCTGTTCGACCAGCGCCGCCAAGCTCGGACGCGGATAACCCGCGAACTGGGCGGCCAGCATCGTGTCGAACACGCGGCCCGGTTCATAGCCGCCGAACTTGCGGAGCATCCGCACATCGAAGTCCGCTCCGTGGCACAGGATCTCGCGGCCGCTCAAGAGACGTGTGAGCGGGGCGAGGTCCAGGCCCGCGAGCGGATCGATGACGAAGTTCTCCTCGGGTGAACTGATCTGGATGAGACAGAGCTTCTCGAAGTAATGATGAAGACTGTCC
>CAZHID010000008.1:0-8374 GCA_964532445.1 uncultured Planctomycetia bacterium
AAAGATTGACCGCCATGCGCAGCGCGGTGAAGCCCATAAGCTGCCATTCCTTGATCTGCTTGCACGCGGTCTCGAGCACCCAGGCGCCGATCGGCACGATGAGCCCCGCTTCCTCGGCTAGCGGCACGAACTCGGCCGGCGACACAAGACCGAACTCCGGATGATGCCAGCGCAGAAGCGCTTCCATACCGGTGATCCGGCCCGTGCGGAAGTCCACCTGAGGCTGGTAATGAAGACGGAACTCGTCGCGCTCGACTGCGCGGCGCAAACGGTTCTCGAGCTTCAGGCGCAGAAGCGCCTTGTCGTTCATCTGCGGCGAATAAAGCTGGTAATTGCCGCGCCCCTGCTCTTTGGCGCGGTTCATCGCGGTGTCGGCGTTCTTCATGAGCGAGTCGGCGTCATAACCGTCGTTGGGGTACATGCTGATGCCGGAACTGACCGACATGAAGAGTTCATGGCCGTCGATGAAGAACGGTGTCTTGAACGCGCTGGAGATCTTGTCCGCGATCTTGAGCGCGTGCGCGGCTTTCTTGAGGCTGGGAATGAGGATCGCGAACTCGTCGCCGCCGAGCCGCGTGACCGTGTCCGTCTCGTAAAGGATGTGTTTGAGGCGGCCGGCCGACATCTGGATCAGCTTGTCGCCGATCGCGTGGCCCAGCGTGTCGTTGATCCGCTTGAAGTGGTCGAGATCGAGGAAAAAAACACCCAAAAGATCGTGGTCGCGGTTCGCCGCGATGAGCGCCTGACCGAGACGATCGAGAAAGAGCGTCCGGTTGGGGAGTCCGGTCAGAAGGTCATGGTGCGAAAGGAAGTTGAGCCGCTCCTCCGCCTTCGCTTGGTCTGAAATATCGAAGATCAGCCCGTCCATCCAGATCGTGCCGGTCGCCTCGTCCTGCACCACCCGGCCCTGTTCCTGGATCCAGCGCAGCTGTCCGTCATGATGGCGGATGCGGTAGGTCACAAAGAACGGCCCGCGCGACTGGGTCGCGTCGGCAAGGGCCTTCTCGCGAACACCGCGGTCGTCGTGGAGGAGCATCCGCGTAAATGCCTCAAGGTCGCCGTTCATGAAGTAAGAGCGCGGAAAACCGCATATCTTCTGGATCTGCTTGGACATAAAGTCCACCGTCCATCCCTTGTCCTGGCGGTACTGATAACGGTAGACCGCGCCGGGAATATTGGCGACGAGCGTGCGGTAGCGGCGTTCGCGGGCTTTGAGCTCGAGCAGCGTCTGTTTCTTGGCCGAAATGTCGTTGACGAATCCGACGATGCCGACGACGCGGCCGTCCGGCGCGTGGATGATCTGAGCCTCGTGCTCCACCGTGATCCACTGACTGTCGCGCCGCTGGATCCGGTACTCCATGCGGGCCGGCTGTTCGGTGGTGCGGATCTGGCGCATCATCTGATAAAAGGATTGCTGGTCATCGGTGTGGATGCGCTCCAACCATTTGGACATCTGAGAACCCAGGTCGGCGGCCGTGTAGCCGAGGATCTGTTCCAGGTTCCCGCCGAACGCCACCTCCTGGGTGTCCGGGTTCCAGTCGAGCAGCAGCTGCCGGCTCGCCTCGACCGCGGCCTGGTAACGGCGGCGCCACGCCTCGCTCTCAGCCTCCGCGCGCCGGCGTTCAGTGATGTCGATCGCGGAACCGACGAACCCGCGGAACAGACCGTGCGCGTCGTACATCGGCGAGCCGGTGTCGAGGATCCAGCGGTAGCTCGCGTCGCGGCATCGGATGCGGTATTCCAGCCGGAAGCATTGGCGCGTCTGCATCGCCGAATCGGTCACCGACTGGTACCGCTCCACATCGTCCGGATGGATCTCATCGCGCCGCTTGGCGCGCCGCTCCGTCTCAAAGTCATGCCCGCGGAAGTCGAGCCACGTCTTGTTGAAAAAAATACTTTCGCCCGCGCCGTTGGTCTCCCAGATCATCACCGGCGCCGAATCCGCCAGATCACGGAAACGGCGATCGCTCTGCTGAGCGGAAAAGACGTCCTTGTGCCGCCGGATGATCTGCTGGATGCGGTCACCGATCGCGCCGACGAGGTCAGACTCGATCAGGAATTCTTCCGCCGTCGAATGGAACAGGCTCTCCGCGCGGACACGGTCCGCCTCGTCCGTGAGCACGATCAGAGGAACGGAGGCGTCTTTCTGGCAAATGTTCAGGAAAGTTTCGATGGAACCGTTCTGGGTGAGCCGGCCGTCGACGAGAATGACGTCGGGCGTGTGACGGATCAGGAATTCGAGGGCCGCTTCGTAGCTATGGACGTGAGAAACTTGGTAGTGAGGATGTTTGAGGCCGGAGAGACGCTTTTTAAGGGTAGGTAGGTAGGTGGACCGCTCTTCCACGACGAGCAAATGCAGTAGATCAGGACCCAATTGAATCATCGTCCCTCCGTACTACCTGGTGACGCGATCCCCGAACACGAGATTAGACGTATAAAAGATTAATCAATTGTTAACGATTAAATAATCTTCTTTTAAGAGTCTACCACTCGAAACACCAATGTACAACCCCTGCCCGAGAAGAAACTATTATTGGGTGTTGCCGGGTCTGTCGGAAAGCGCCTGAACCGAACGGAAAAGCCCCAGAACCAAGTCTACTGATAAAACGCGCCTTTTCAAGGCCTGATGAGATCTTTTTGAACTTTTTTTTAAAAAGCTCTTAGTAGGCGTCAAAATCCAGTAATTGGAGGAGGGTGGCGTCCCTATTCAGCTGGCGCTGGGCCGCGGTGAGGTCCTTGAAGATGACGTGCAGAGGTGACGGCCGCCATGAGACCGGGACCGGGATCCGCCCCCAGGCGCGGCGGGTGCGGCGCGGATCGAGCCCTGCCCAGATCCGGAGCGGCGCGGTTCCTGCCCCGGGCAGCCGCGAGACGGCCGCGCCCGGAACGGACCCAAGGTCCGCTTGAATTCCGAGAGGCCCCGCCGGACACAGCACGACCGGTTCCGAACCCGCGCGGGCGGCTTTGTAGGCATTGCCGGGCTTGGCCAACCGCCATGCCAGACTCTCCGCATTCCACGAACGGCTGAAGCGGATCACGGCCGCGACCCGGGCGTCCGACGGCGGCGAACCGAGACCCGCCCAAACATCCATCGGTCCGACCGCTTGGAACTTGAACACCTTCCAGAACAGCGGCGCGCTCAGGGCGTTGGCGACGCCGACGATGAACGTTCGGCCTTCGTCGGCGGCACGCTGGTAAGTGGCCTTGGCGAGTTTTTGAAAAAGTCCGCGGCCGCGGAAGTCCGGGTGGACGGCCGTATTGAGCGAAAGGGCTCCCCGCTCCTCGCGGCCGTCGATGACCGCGCGCAGCGGCTGGACGGCGTAATGCCCCACCACGCGGCCTTCGCGGTCCACCGCGTTGCAGCCGATCGCTTGTCCGTCGGGGTTCGCGCGGTATGCCCATTCCAACTGCTTCGTGTCGAGCCCGGCCGCGGGCCAGACGACGCGGAAAAGGTCGGCGGTGCGGGAGAGGTCTGACGGGATCGACGGGTCGAGCGGAACGAGGTCGAACTCAGGCGCGGGGCGGGCCGCCGGCGCCGGTGATCCATCCGCGCCGCTCACGCGGAGGCGCCTTGTGACGGCGAACCCGGGCGTTCGCGGAGCGCCTTCGCGTACTCGGCGCAGGTCTGTGTGGTCACACAGTCCAAGAAAGACTCGAGCTTACGGAGCATGCCGCCGCGGCCGAAGTACATGAGCCAGTTATAAAAATGGCTTCCGTGGATCCCGGGGTGCATGAAGCGTTCTTGCTCGGTGTCCACATCGTAAGGATGGAAGTATCCCGGGATGGGCCGGTCCGGGGACACGGCCGCGTGGGAGCGTGTGAGATGACGGATCAGCGTGAACGGCAGCACGCGAAAATAAACCCCGCCCGAGAACGGGACCTTGAGACCCAGCGCGTTGCCGACCGTCATCGGGATCTCGAGCACCCCATCGACCGTCCGGGACGCCGCGCCGAATTCGGGCCAGCCGTACAGCGGACTTTTCGCGGGAAGGACAGAGCTGGAGTACGTGAAGCCCAGCCGGGCGAGCGCTCCGTGCGCCCACGCCGTGCGCTCGACGAGCGAAAAGATCGGCGCGCGATACCCCGCGACCGAAGCGACGCCGGCCGCGCGCAGCGCGTCGAGCGAACGCTCCGTGTCGGCGGCGAATTCCTGCGGTGTCATCCGGTCAAGGGGCACATGATGCATGCTGTGGCTGGCCACCTCATGCCCCTCATCCGCGATCCGCCGGACCAAGTCCGGGTACAGCGCCGCCACCTCCCCCACCACAAAGAACGTCGCGCGCACCTTATGGCGGCGGAAAAAATCCAGGTACTTGGCCGTGCAGTCCGGCACCCGAGGACGATAACGCGCGCCGTCCGGCATCCACAGCCGCACGTCCTCCAGATCGATCGCCGGCAAAAAAACAGGTTTCATCGGCGGGGCGCCGGCCCGGCGGCGACGGGCGCGTCGACCACGGAGCGGATCGAGGTCCGGTTCTTGCGTCCCAGGATGCCGGCTTCGAGCGCGGCGGCCAGCTTGGGAGAGACGTGGACGGCCGCGTCATCGGCCTGAAGGTTGAGCAGGATGCGGTGTGTCACGTCGACACCCACGAGGTCCACGATGTCGAAAAGACTCGAAGAACGTCCCATCTTGGCGAGCACCGCGTCGATCGTCGCCGACCGGTAACCGTGGTCGTCCACGAGCTTGAAGGCTGAACCGATCTCGCGGAACAGGATGTAGTTGCCGATGTAACCGCGGTTCGACTCGGTGCGGATGATCTCGAAGCCCGCCGCGCCAAGGTCCGCGAGGAGCGTCCGGCCGGCGGCGGAAAGCGCCGCGGCGTCCGCGGTCGTCTCGATGATCCTCAGTGTGTGGAGCGGGTTGAAAAAGTGCAGCCCCTGAACGCCCGGCGCGATCTCCGACGGCCGGAAGGAGGAGCTGTTGGTGAAAAGATCGACGGTCGGACCGGGACCGTACGGCAATGAGCTCCAAACGCGGCGTTTGAGGTCGAGGTCTTCAGCAAGCGCTTCGAATGTGAGCGTGGGGCGCAGCGAGATGAGTTCGGGGACGAAGGTGACGGAGCCGCCGGGGCGGTCGAGGCCCGTTTTGCGGACGAATATCCGGCGGTCGAGGGCGTAATCGCGCAGACGCTCCGGAGAAGCCGCGCGGGTCCAGACCCGGACTTCATAGCCCAGACAGTCCAAACACGCCGCGACCTGACGGCCCATGGTGCCGAATCCCAAAAGATTGGCCTGAATCGCCATGTGTCTCCCTGGAACCAAAAGTGACGCGAGTTTTGTGTGCTAAAATCGTGCGTTGCGGTCGGATTATAACACGGGACGATTTGCTGTGAGGGCGCTTTTTTTGAAAACTGTCTCTAAACGCCCGGGCGCGCTGCTGCTCCTGGCCATCGCGGCCGCCGGAGCCGCCTACCTGGGCTGGTCAGCGGCGACTTTCGGTCCGGGCATCTCGCCCGATTCGATGGTCTACCTCTCCCTCTCGCATCACATGGCCGCCGGCAAGGGCGCCAGCGTCTACCTCCCCGCGCTCTCCATGACATCGGACCCGCTCACGTCCTCGCCTCCCCTGTGCGCCGTCGTCCCGGCGGTCGTCTACGCGCTCACCGGGCTCCACCCGGCGCACGCCGCGATGACCTTCAACCTTTTTCTGCTCGGCGCGGCGCTCTTTCTCGCGGCTTGGATCGTCTACCGCGTGAGCGGCAGCCTGATCGCGGCGGCGGGCGCGGCATTCGCGCTCTTCGGCACGCTGCTCTGGAGGCACCTGTTCGGCTGGGTGCTGTCGGAACCGCTGTACATCGTGCTGATCGAGACGAGCCTCCTCCTGACCTTCCGCTTCGCCGCCAAACCCGCCGTCCTGACCTGCGCGGCAGCGGCGCTGGCGACGGGCCTCATCCCGCTGGCACGCTACACCGGCGCGGCGTTCATCGCCACGGCGGCGGTCGCGTTCTGGGCCGCGTCCACGCTGCCGCCGCTCCGGCGGCTCCGCTGGACCGCCGGCTTCGCCGCCGCCGCGTCGATCCCCTTCGCCGCGTGGATGGCGCGCAATTATTTCCTGATGCGCAAGCCGGGCGTCGACACCAAAGAAACCTTGTTCGGCTTCCTGGCATCGGAGCTGTTCGAGTCGGGGTTCGCGACCTTCCGCTCCGTCGTGTCCGACAGCGCGCGGGCGTGGCACAGCCACTTCACCGACATGCTTTCTATCCCCCTTCCGATCGCGGCGGTCGTTGCGGCGGTGATGGTGATCCTGATCCTGGGGGTGAGAACGGCGTGGTTCGCGAAGGATGAGGCAAAGTCCGTGACGCTGGCTCGGGTCCTGCTCTGTTACGCGCTGACGGACTATGTTTTTTTGGAGTCGATGCTCATCCTGGCCCAGCGGACCGATACGGCGGACCGATATCTGCTGAGCGCGTTCACAAGCTGCGTGATCCTGGGCTTCGCCGCGGCGGGAAGCTTCCGCTGGCCGCGCAAAGCGGGGATCGCGGCGGCGCTTCTGCTGTCAGTGTGGGTTTGCTACAAGGCGGGACAGATGCACGAATGGGGCGTGGGAACGCGCGCGGCGGGCATGGACAAGAGCTCGGGCTCGAGACTGCGGTTCGCGTTGACCGAGAACCCCTTCCCCAACCCCGAAGGCTTCAAGCGCTACGTCCTTTTCCAACGGATGCAGGAGCTGAAGGCCCGACCTTCTTCTTAAGCGCCCTGCTCCCGGAGATGCTTGGCTTCCTGGCGGGAGATCCACTTGAGACCCAGTTTACCCGCGAAGGCGTCGATCAGGACGATCTTGAAGCTGTGGCCCTTGAGCTCGATCACTTCGTCCAGGTTGAAGTCCCGGTTCGCCGGGCGCTTCTCACCGATCAATTGACTCACCATAACTCGACCTCCGGTAAATAAAAAAAGCCGCCTTTCGGCGGCTTTAGTCGCGAACTCCCTTTTTAGGGGAAGCTCAGCAGTTGGCTCTCGACCTGATTACCAGGAACGACCGCCGCCGCCGTAAGATCCGCCGCCACCGCGGTTTTCGGTCTTCGGACGCGCTTCGTTGACGTTGAGCTTGCGGCCCATGACGTCAGCGCCATTAAGCTTGGCGATCGCCGCCTGAGCTTCCTGGGCGTTCGGCATTTCGACAAACCCGAAACCCTTGGAACGGCCGGTCTGCATGTCTTTGACGACCTGGGCGGTATCCACTTTGCCGCAAGAGGCGAACGCCTCGCGGAGAGAATCGTCGGTCATGTCGTAAGAGAGATTTCCTGCGTACAGCTTCATTTGCATTTTCCTTGTTCTTGATCCAGATCAGATCGTTAACCCGTTCCGGCGGTCACAATGACTTGCCGGAACAGTTCGTAAAAATTGGGTGAGAGAGGCAACGCCGCTAACAAACTCAATTCCACTGTGTTATTCTACCCCAGATTCCCCCGATTAAGGCAAGTTATTAAAAAATAAAGGTTTGCCATGTTCAGCGCCGTCCTAAGCTCCTTTTTCCTCGTCGCCGTCAGCGAAATGGGCGACAAGACCCAGCTGCTGGCATTTTCCCTCGCCGCCCGCTTCAAAAAGCCCTGGCCCATCATGGCCGGGATCCTGACGGCCACCCTCCTGAACCATGCCCTGGCCTCCTGGGCCGGCGAATGGGTCTCCCGGGCGGTCCGGCCGGACGTCATGGGTTGGGTCCTCGGGGTTTCCTTTATAGGGTTTGGTATATGGACCCTCTTCCCCGACTCCCTGGACGACCCGGACAAGAAGCACCGCTTCGGCCCCTTCCTGACCACCACTGTCCTCTTTTTTCTGGCCGAAATGGGCGACAAGACCCAGCTGGCCACGGTCGCCCTGGGCGCCCGCTTCCAGTCCGCCGTCGCCGTGACTTTGGGCACCACCCTCGGCATGCTCGCCACCGACGGCCTCGCCGTCTTTTTGGGCGAAAAGCTCGCCGGCCGCGTCCAGATGAAGTGGATCCGGCTCATCGCCGCTTCCCTCTTCTTCCTCTTCGGCGCCCTCTCGATCGCGGCGGTCCTTTTCTCCTAAGGCCAGGTTGCCTATTTAGGCTGCCGGCCCTGCCTCTCTGGCTTGATGCCCCACTGCCGCTCTTCCCGGCCTTCACGCTCCATTTTGCGGTCGTCCGTCAACCACCCCAGACCTTCTTTGAGCCGGGGACTGTCGATCTCGATATTTGCCTGCCTCTTCTTCCGGTCTATCCTCAATCTCATTTTCATATCCTCCTTTTACCCCTCCGCGCGTTCGACACACCCGTATCCTGCATCCATTGTGCGGCAAGTTAAATGAAGCGGGCATGAATTTAGGATTAAATATCGGGGCGGAGGGAACGTCTGAAAAGTGGTGCGCCCGACTGGGATCGCACCAGTAACCTTCAGCGTCGGAGGCTGCCGCT
>CAZHID010000008.1:8384-16518 GCA_964532445.1 uncultured Planctomycetia bacterium
TCCAATTGAGCTACGGGCGCATTGGGAAGGAAGGCGTATTCTACACCAACCCCTGCCGGGGTTGAAACGTTTTACCGGGAGCTCGCCGATCCCTGGGCTTCGAGTTTCTTGATCTTCTGGCGCAGGACGCCGGGCAAGGCGGACTTGGGGCGCTGCTCGGCGAGTTCGAGCGTTTCGCGGTAGGCGGCGAGGGCGCGTACGGGCTGGCCGGAAGCGGCCAGGGCCTCCGCCCGGGCGTAGCGCACCCGGATCCAGTCGAAGGGCATCGCGTTTTCACGGGTCAGGCGCTCGACCGCGAGATCAAAGTGCGGGACCGCGGCGGCGGGGTCTTTCTTCTTGGAAGCCAGGATCTCGCCGATGGCGAATTCGATCTTCCACTGGCCCGGGTGGGCGGCGGCGGTGCGCCGCAGGACTTCGAGCGGCTGGTCGACCTCGCCGGTCGCTTTTTCCAGCCAATACGCGGCGGTGAGCACCGCGTCGAGGTTCTGGGGGTTCAGGACCGTGGACGCGTAAAGCAGCGGCAGGATCTCCTTGGCGTCGGGCTGTTCGAGGTGCTTATGTTCGACCACCTTGATCTGACGGTTGATCTTCATCGCCCAGTCGGTCGACAGGATCTTGACCGCGTAGTTGGGATCATTGGGGTCCTCGTTGGCGAGGCGGTGGCCGCCCAGAAGGTTGCGGTCCATCCCCGCATGAAAATACTCGTCCGCCCTCAAGTAGATCGTGTCACCTACCGCTTCCTTGGCCGAACCGAGCGCCTCGAAGAGAGGATTCTTGAGCGAGGCTTTTTCGGGCGACTCCCGCAGGACGATGGCGGCGCCGGACCGGGCGAACACAAGGCCCGCGGCCAGCATCACGAGGGCCGGCAGGAGATAGATCGGCAGTCGAGTCCGGGGCCGCGTCAGGACCGTCGGGCTTGTCACGCGATCGGTCTCTCTCGAAGGCGCAGCCAGCCGATCCAAAGGTACAGCGCCGAGTAGGCAACGGCGTACGCGGCCAGGAACAGCACGACCCCCGCGCCGACCGGTTCCGACGAATGGATGAAGCGCTGGCGCATGTCGAAGAATTCAAAGTGCGGCGCGAGCGTGTACACCGCTTCGATCGCCCAGCGCACCGGGCCCGTGAGATGCCGCGCGGCCTCCCGCGCGTAGAAGCCGTACACGCTGATGAGCGCGTAGACGAAGAGCGTCAGCGCCACGGCGATCGGCGTCGAAACAAAGTAAGACAGCATCCCCGCCAGCGCCGTGAGCATCATGAGACAAAGACCGAAGAGCGCGTACGTCTGGAGCGCGGTGACAGCCGATACGGCATCGGTCTTTGTCAGCGTAAAAACGATGAGCGCCGCGTAGAAACACGTGAAGCACGCCATCCCCGCCAGGTACGACCCCAGGAATTTGCCGAGGACGAACTGACCGCGCGAGACCGGCTTGGCCCACAGCACATGGCAGGTCCGCGCCGCCAGTTCGCCCGGGAACTGCCGCGCCGCGACCGCGACGGTGAGAACGACCGCGAACGCGAAACTCAGACCCAGGCCGATGTCCATGAGGTAACGGTACGCGTTGGCGACGTTGTAGAACTTGAGCTGCGCGGCGTAGAACAGGATGACGCCGGTCAGAAGGAAAGCGACGTAGAAGTCCTTCTTGCGCAGGATCTCCTTGATGACCAGCTTGGCGATCTCGATCACCGCGTTCATCGCTTGCCTCCCTTCACCAGCTCAATGAAAAGCCGCTCGAGGTTCCGCTCCCCGTCCCCGACGACCTCCTTAAGGGGCCCGGCCGCCTGGACCTTGCCGCCCACGATGATCGCGATCGAATCCGACAGGAGCGCGACCTCCGAAAGTTCATGCGACGAGAAGAACAGCGTCTTCCCCTGCTCCCTGAGGCGCAGGAGGATCTCGCGGAGATTGAGCTTGGCCAACGGGTCGAGTCCCGACGTCGGTTCGTCCAGGATGAGCGTGTCGGGGTCATTGATGAGCGCCTGCGCGAGGCTGATCTTCTGCATCATGCCTTTGGAAAAAGTGGACGCCCGCTTGCGCCGCACCTGCTCCAGCCCGACCAGCTTCAAAAGTTCGGTGATGCGCGGTTCGAGCACCGGCTTCGCAATACCGAAGATCCGGCCGTAGAAGCGCAGGATCTCTTCGGGTGTCAGGTAACGGTAGTAGTTGGCTTCTTCGGGCACGAAGCCGAGCTTGGCGCGCGAGGCGGTGTCACGCGGCGGAAGGCCGTTCAGGAGGACCGAGCCCGAGACAGGCAGCAGGAGGCCCAGCGTTGTTTTGATGAAAGTGCTTTTGCCGGCACCGTTGGGACCGATGAAGCCGAAGGTGTCGCCTTTTTTGACCTTAAGGCTCACGGACTTGAGCGCTTCGTATTTGCCGTAATGGACGACCAGGTCACTGGCTTCGATGGCGTAGGCGCTCATAAAACTCCTAGTGATCCCCTGCCGGGTAAGTGAACCGGATGTCGTTCACTTCGCAGCCTTGGACAAAGATGGACGCGATCGCGATGCTGAACCTCTGCGCCCCTTTGAGCGCTTCGGAATGGACCGAGAATATGGACGTGTCGTCCCCGGCGGTCTGGCCGGCGGCCGCGTCCTTGACGGCCTTGAACTCAACCGGCAGCGCCTTCGCGGAGCCGGGCAGAAGAACCACGGCGTCGATCGTTTCTTGGGGGATGGGCGCGGGGTTCTGAGCCTCCGCGTCGGTCAGATAGATCTTAAGCTCACCTGAGTCCGGGTCCAGCTGGAGCTCGAGATGGGCGACTTCCTTATCGCCATATTCCAAGCCCACCAAGGCGCCGCCGTGCGCAGCGTGATGCCAGGGTCCACGGACATCATGTTCTGATGCCTGCTGCTGGGGCTCAGCGAATTCGGGGGCCGTGAACACCTGAGGAACGAATACAAACGTGCCGATCCCAAACCCGCAAAGGACCCCCGCCCAACCACTGATCCTTCGAATCATGATCGTCCGCCCTCCTTTATACACTGCTCCTACCACCGCTCGACATCGCTCGCTCAGAGCGAGGAGTCCAGATAATAATGACCAATAATATACATTAGTTATCAATAATATTCAATAGTATACGCAGTTAAGCTTGAAGGATCGAAATGGGACTAATGCGAGTGATGACAGTCCGGCCCATGCTGATGGCCGGAGCGATCATCGGAAGGACGGTCGGGAACATGCCCGGGGCCGGCGTGATGAACCCGCTCGTGGGAGTATGGTTCCCGCATCCGTACGAAAAGGAGCGGGACCAGGACGTCCCCCGTGAGGCACGGCAGTACCAGCGCGACGAGCAGTGTCACGGCCGTGACCGCCGCGAACCGGAGGTCCGGTTGAGGGACCATGTTCAGCAGGTAAAGTGTCGAAGCGGCCGTGGAGATCAAAAGATGTAAAAGGTGGAAAGTCCGGTTGCAGTGCGCGAAGAATCGCACGCCGATGAGACCGGCTGAGGTGCCGATAAGGGCCGCGGCCGCGGTGCGGAACGGATGTTCCAACAGACACAGGTGGAGATTCGCGTCATAGCCGGAGAGCCTGAGTCCCGCGTACGGGACGAGAATGTCGCTGAGCGTGCACAGAAGGATCGCGCTGACAGCCGAGACAGGGCCCGCCCTGAACACGGAATCCCGGTACGAGCGGAAGATCGCCGCGCCGGCGGCGGCGCTCAAGAAAATATGGAGCAGATGCGCCCAGTGGAACTGCTCCTCTCCGAACCCGCTAAATCCCTCCCCCATCCGCATCGCGGCGATGACGAGCAGAACGCCGGCGGCTACGCCGATCAGCGTGAACGGCAGGTGCGCGACCAGTTCTTCGTGGATGTAACTTCTGAGCTCCCGGCCCCGTTTGATCATTCCCTTATTATCGCAATTGATTTGCATTTATCAAGAAAAAAGACCGCTCACCTGCAGCGGCGGCACAGGCCCATGAACTTGAGATCGTGTCGGAGGATCTTGAAGCCTGTCTCCTTGGCGATGCCGGCTTCAAGCTTCTCGAGCCCGCAGTCGTGGATGTCCTTCACCTCGCCGCACGACTGACAGATCACGTGGTGATGATGGCTGCGGTACGCATCCGAAAGTTCGTACCGCTTCCCCTCCGCGACACTGTCCACAGGCACGAGCACTCCATGCTTAAGGAAAAGGTTCACCGAGCGGTAGACGGAGACAAGGTCGGTTTTTTTACCGCCTATTTTCTTGAAGACATCCTGGATCGTGAACGGCTGGTCGTGACGGCTGAAGATCTCGATCACCTGCTGGCGCGGACGCGTCCACCGGAAACCGAGTTTCTTGATCTTTTGCTGGATCTGGAGCGGGTTGGAAAGGGCCATCGGCACATTCTAAGGCTGGCCCGCCGGGCGGGCAAGCGCTTATTCCCCGCTCCGGGGCCCGAAGAGCTCTCCGATCACCCGTTTCCGGTGCTCGAAGATGGACTCGATGTCGCGGCGGACGAAAAGCCCGCCGGCCATGACCCCGAGCGGACCGAACGGCAGCGCGTACTGGACCTCGTCGGTGATGAGCGTGCGGCGGGGGTCGAGCGCCTTGAACGTGTGCGTGTGATGCCAGAGCCGGTAAGGACCTTTCTTCTGAAGGTCCACGAACCGGTGCGGCGGCTCGTACTCGGTGATGAGCGTCACCCAATGGAGCCGGACCCCGAAGACCCGGATGTGGTATTCGATGAGCGCTCCGGGCTTCATCTCGATCGGCGGCGGTGTGAGGATCTTGAATCCGAGCCGCGGCGGCGTGATGCGGGCGAGATTCTCCGGTCTGGAAAAAAACTCGAACACCTCGGCCAAGGGCCGATCAACGATCTGTTCACAGTACAACCGGCCGGGCTTCATGACTTCTCCTTGGCAACGTTGAACAATTCGAGCGTGGTCTTGCGGGCTTCCGCGTGGTCCACGATCGGCGCGGGGTAATCACGGCCGATCACGCATCCGGCGGCCTTCTGCTCCGCCGCCGTCGCGCTCCAGGGCGCGTGGATCTTTTTGCCGGTGAAGCCGGCCAGCTCGGGCACGTAACGGCGGATGAAGTCCCCTTGCGCGTCGAAGCGCTCCGACTGGCTCACCGGATTGAAGATCCGGAAATAGGGCTGAGCGTCGCACCCCGTCGAGGCCGACCACTGCCAGCCGCCGTTGTTGGCGGACAGATCGAAGTCGACCAGCTTTTCCGCGAAGTAGCGCTCGCCCTTGCGCCAGTCCACGTGCAGGTCCTTGACCAGGAAGGAAGCGGCCACCATCCTCAACCGGTTGTGCATCCAGCCGGTGCGGTTGAGCTGACGCATCGCCGCGTCCACGATCGGGTATCCCGTGCGGCCTTCGCGCCAGGCGTTGAACTTTTTGGCATCGCCGGGGAAAACGATGCCGTCATACTTTTTTAAAAAAGCATGGCGCTCCACCTCGGGGAAATGCCACAGCACCATGAAATAAAAATCACGCCAGATGAGCTCGCTCAGCCAACAGTCGGCGCCCGCCGAGCGTCCCGCGCCCGTCTCACCCGCGCGGGCGAGCTCGCGGATGGAGACGGTGCCGAAGCGCAGGTGGACCGACAGGTAGGAGGGTCCTTTCACCGCCGGAAAGTCGCGCGTTTCCTTGTAGCGGTCGATCCGCTTGACGAAGTCAGCCCATCGCTCGCGGCCGCCGCTCATGCCGGCGCGGACCCCGAGCGCGTCCAGGTCCGTCGGCTCGAAGCCGATGTCTTCGACGGTCCATTCACGGGTGCGCTCCGGGTAGTCCGCGGGGGCCGCGAGACGCTTGAGGTATTTTTCCACGGGGTAGGCGCGCAGGTAGAAGGCGTCGAGCTTGTCGAGCCAGGCGTTCTTGTACGCGGTGAAGACTTTGAAAGGCGTCCCTTGTCCCGTGAGAACCTCATCCTTTTCGAAGATGGCCTGGTCCTTGCGGGTCTCGAAGGTCGCTCCCTGCTTCGCGAGCACCGCTTCCACGGCCGCGTCACGTTTGCGGGCGGCCGGCTCGTAATCATGGTTGGCCCAGACCCGGCTCGCGGCGGCCCTGCGGGCGGCTTCCGGGATCACGGCCTCGGGCCGGCCACGCAGGACCCATAGGTCGCCGCCTGCCGCGCGCAGTCCGTCGCGGAGCTCGGAAACCGACCGCGCGATGAAGTCCACCCGGCGGTCGGATCGGAACGGCAGCCGGTCGAGGATGTCGGTGTCAAAAACGAAGACGCAGAAAACCTTGTCCGAGCGCTTGAGGGCTTCGTACAGCGCCGCGTGGTCGTGCGTGCGCAGGTCGCGGCGGAACCAGACGAGTGAGGACCGTGTTTTGGGATGGGGGGCCAAGATGCCTCCAAGGATGCGGTTGCAGGCAATAGTGTACGTGATAAAATCAGAGTGTGTTGAAGAAAATCATCTTCCTAACCGTCGTCCTGGCCCTCGTGGGGCTCATCGCCGCCGCCTTTGTCGCGCGCAAACTCCCCGACCTGGTCGTCCGGAACATCCGCCAGACGCTCGGCCGTGAGGTCACCATTGGCTCGCTCAAGGTGCGCTTCCCCCTGCGGCTCGAAATGGACCGGTTGACCGTCGCTGAGAATGAGCCGTTCAAGGGTGAGACGGCTTTTTACGTCGAACGGGCGGTCGCCTCGGTGGACGCCTGGGAGCTCATCACCGCGCGCAAGATGCGCTTCACGCACGTCCAGCTGATCCGGCCCAAACTTATTTTTCGCAAATCGCTTGGGAAGGTGTATCACGCGTTCCGCGTGAGGAACTCAGGAGCCCAAGCCGCCCCGGCGGGAGGCGGTCCGGGCGGGTCCGGGACCGCGCCGGCCGGGATCCCTCCGCTAAAGTTCGAGCGCGTGACGATCCACGACGGGCAGGTTCAGTTCATTGACTATGACGCGGACCGCAAAGGCTTTGTGATCACCTTGCTTCGCTTCGCCGCGGAACTGAAGGACCTCGCGCTGCCGCCTGACGGGAGCCGCTTGAAGTTCGACATCGAAGCGCTCTTGGACCAGGGCCGCGACACACCGGCCGGCCGGCTCAAGCTCAAAGGTCACTGGCGAAGGGAGTCGCTCGAGGGCGAAACGAACCTTTCGCTCCAGGGCATCCACCTGCCGTTCTTCGAGCCGTACTACCGGACCGTGACCCCGTCCCGCATCGCGGACGGCGAATTGGACCTGGTCGCTTCGTCCAAGAGCCCTCACGCGATCCTGACCGCCCACTCCAAGTGGACGCTGCGGCGCTTAGCCTTTGACAAGACCGAGGCGGGCAACGAGCTCTTCGGCTTTGACGCGAACCTCATCCAGGGCATCCTGGCCGGCGACGACGGCATCCTGAGCCTGGACCTCGAACTCAACATGGACCTGCGCGACCGCACCACGCCGTTCCGGGAAGTCCTGCTCCAGAGCCTGCGCCGGTCGATCAAGGCGACCTTCCTCTCCAACTTTGACTCCGCGGTCAAGAATACCGTCGATAAGATCGCCGAGAAGGCCCCCGGCCTGCTTCAAGAAACCAGCTGGAAAGACCTCCTCAAGAAGAACAAGCGCCAGGACATCCTGAACGCCGTCATGGACCCTTCCTAAGGGCCGCGGCGCAGCGTCCGCGTCCGCCGCGCACGCTCCTCAGTCCCGGCGCTGCGTCCTCGCAGCCGCCAACACCTTGAGTTCTCCTCCCAAGTACAGTATCATGTCCCCTCTCGAACGCGTTCCGTTCAAAAGGACCCGGATGCTAGGCGCGAGGGGGCGCCGCGTGGTATTCCCACGCAAGCCCCCAAGCAACGACGCAGACGGGTCCTTTTCAACGGAACGCTTATGGTGGGCGTAGCTCAGCTGGTTAGAGCGCAAGATTGTGGCTCTTGAGGTCGCGGGTTCGAATCCCGTCGCTCACCCCATTTTTTCCCGATGCTAAAAAAACTCCTCTCCGCACGCACGCACGGCCGTTCCCTCAGCGCCTCCTGGAAAGAGGGCATTCCGGCGGCTGTGATGATCAGCGTCACCGATTACTACCTCATTCCCCTCGGCCTCCTGCTCGGCGCCCAGATACACGAGATCGGGCTGCTCGTCGCGCTGCCTCAGCTCCTCGGCTCGTTCGCCCAGCTGGCCGCGGTCAAAGCGGTCGACGTCATGGGCAGCCGGCTGCGTTTCCTGGTCGGCGGCTGTGTCCTGCAGGCGCTCGTCCTGGTCCCTGTCGCCCTCC
>CAZHID010000008.1:16528-18324 GCA_964532445.1 uncultured Planctomycetia bacterium
TCATCGCGCTGGTGATGGCGTTCCGTGTTCTGAACAACCTCATCGCGACCGTCTGGGGCAGTCTGATGAGCGACTACCTGGTGCCCGAAGAGCGGGGCCGCTACCTCGGTTGGCGCAACCGGATCGCGGGCCTGGCCGGGGTCGCGGGTCTCGTCGCCGGAGGCCTGCTGCTGCAGTCGCTCAAGGCGACGTCGCCCGAGCTCGGGTTCTGCCTGCTGTTCCTCATCACCGCCGCGTCCCGCGCGCTCTCGGCGGTCCTCATGTCGCGGATGACGAGCATTCCCCAGGAGAGGAAGCAAGGTGACGACTTCACGTTCCTGCAGTTCATGTCCCGGTTCCGCGAATCCAACTTCGTCCGCTTCTCGCTCTACGTGTCGGGCATCATGTTCGCCGCGCACATGACCGCGCCGTACGTGAGCGTGCATCTTCTGAACAACCTGCACATCAACAACAACGAGTACAAGAGAGTTTTCCTAACTTCTCAGGTCGCGCAGTTCATCTCGTTCCCCATCTGGGGCCGGCACGCGGACATCGTCGGCAACGCCCGGGTGCTCAAGACGACGAGCCTGCTCCTGCCGATCATCCCGATCTACTGGATGTTCGTCACGGACCTGAGACTGCTCCTCATCTGCGAGCTCTTCGGCGGGTTCGTTTGGGGAGGGTTCAACTTATGCACCGCCAATTACATCTTCGACGCGGTGACGCCCGAAAAAAGGGTCCGCTGCCTCGCCTACTTCAGCCTGCTCAACGGCACGGCGCTCTTCCTGGGCGCGATGTTCGGTGGTTATTTGGCGGACCACGTGCCACAATGGTTCGAGCACCGGATCGCGACACTTTTTCTCATGGGCTCGGTGATGCGGTTCGGGATGCACTTCATCCTGTCGCGCCGTTTCCGCGAGGTGCGCGCGAGCGCGCGGGACGTTTCGAGCCGTGACCTGTTCTTCAGCGTGGCCGGAATCCGGCCCATCACGGACAAGCCGAACGACTGATCGAAGGAGCCGAACGTGATCTCCAAACTTCCCAAATGGGTCTGGCTCGGCGGCGCTGTCCTCGCCTGTGTCGCGGGCATGGTCAACGCGATCGCTTTCCTGAGCTTCACCCATCAGGCGGCGACGCACGTGACGGGCATTTTCACCCATCTGTCGATCGGCCTCTTCGACCTCGGGTCCGATCATGCCAAGGAAGCCGCGCTGATGCTCCTCTCCTTCTTCTTCGGCGCCTTCATGTGCGGCTGCATCATCCATGATGGACACCTCAAGATGGGCCGGCGCTACGGCGCCGCGCTCGCGCTGGAGTCGGTCCTCCTGTTCGCCTCCGCGGCGGGCTTCGTCCTGCATTCGGTGTGGGGCGAGCGGCTCGCGGCGATGGCGGCGGGACTCCAGAACGCGATGGTGAGCACCTACAGCGGGGCGATCGTGCGCACCACCCACATGACCGGCATTCTCACCGACTTTGGCGCGATGCTCGGTCAGATGTCGCGCGGGCTCAAGGTCGATCCGAGGCGCCTCAAGCTCCTGGCGCTCCTGATGGCCTCATTCACCGCGGGCGGGTTCCTGGGCGTTCTGTTCTACGGGAGGTGGGAGTATCTGGCGATGCTGGTGCCCGCGACGGCGGTCGCGGTATTGGCGGCCGGATACCTGCTGATCCGGCGGTTCGGCCACACCCCATGACCGCCGCGGCGGCCCGCACCTGGTTGCTGACACGGCTGGGTACCGACACCACCGACGCCGTCGCCAAACACTTCGTCGCGGTCTCCACCAATGCCGACAAGGTGTCGGCGTTCGGCATCGACACGC
>CAZHID010000008.1:18357-19151 GCA_964532445.1 uncultured Planctomycetia bacterium
GTCACCACTTCTTGAAGATGAAGAACGCGGCCGCGATGATCAGCGCGAACCCGACAGCGTAATTCCAACGGAAATCTTCCTTTAAATACAGGACCGAAAAAAAGCTGAACACGACCAGGGTGATGATCTCCTGGATCGTCTTCAGCTGAGCGGCGTTGAAGGTCGCGTGGCCCATCCGGTTCGCGGGGACCTGGAAGCAGTACTCCGCGAACGCGATCAGCCAGCTGATCATGATCACCTGCCAGAGCGGATAATGCTTGAACTTGAGATGTCCGTACCAGGCGAAGGTCATGAAGATATTGGAGACGATCAGAAGGACGATCGGCGTGACGACGGACGCGGAGAGCATCTTCAGCGCTTGGCGGAAGCCTTGTTGATGTAGGTCATCAACTTATCGTGGGTCGCGGGGTCCATGCGGCCGAACGCGATCGGAACGTAGTAGATCTTGTCGTACATGACCGCGTGATAGCGCACGACGTTCCCGATGATCTTGAGCGGAGGCGCGTTCCTTTCGAGCTCGAACAGGATCTCGAGCCCCTCGCCGAGCCTCAGACGCTCCGGAGACCTGAGCAGCACGCCGCCCTCGCTGATATCGACCGTCGAGGCAAGCCAATGGGCTTCGATCGGGGTCAGGGCCGGGGGCATGGAAAGCCTGGCGCAGCGGATGATGATCGTCTCCGTGAGACGGAAATACTTGCGGCGGTCCATGAAAGGCGTGTCTTTAGGTTCCATGATCCCCGATCCTTTTGAGGGCGTGTCTGCTAAAATACAACAAATGAGCGAACCGTTCAACG